>DASZFN010000001.1:0-2270 GCA_035939715.1 Gemmataceae bacterium
TAACTATTTTCCTTTCAATCAACAAGTATGTCCGTCCGTTTCGTCACGGATTTGGCATGGCGTGTGCTTTATCCATGGCAACCGCGGGTTGGTCGACCAACCCGCGAAAAATCTGGAGGTCGCCATGTCTTCTCCTTCGAATGAATTCACATATGGAAAAGAGCACGTTGGCAATCTGCGCGACGGATCCCATTCCGTTCCAGCCCGCATCCATACCCGGCTGCGTGTCACGACGCAGTTGACGGCCCGCGAAGTGCATGAGCACGAGGGTCGCGCTCACTGTTTGCCGACTTACATTTTTGGCCATGGCGCGGAGCTTCCCCTGCGCCCGACCCTGCAGGCCATGGGCCGCCATTACTTCAAGTGGTAAATCGTCGGCGCGCTCGCGCGGTGATTCAGTTGGCGTACTTGATCGAGCAGCCGTACGACCGCGTGTACGGCGTTGCAATTGGTTTCCCAGCCATGGCCGCGGTGAGCGCATCCGAGACGAAATTATCCGCGCCGCGGATATCGTCCGGATCGGGCGTGGGCTTGTCATCGATGGCCCCGGCGTAAATTACCTTTCCTTGGGGATCAATCACAAACATCTGAGGCGTGGTCTTGGCGTTGTAGAGGCGGCCCACCTTTCCGTCGGAATCCAAGAGAACCGCGGTCGGCGCGGCGTGCATCTGCGCAAGGTAGGCATTCTCCTGCGGCGGCGTGACATAACCCTGCGTGCCGGGCGCCGACGAAACCACCGTGAACCAGACCACGCCTTTCGCGGTCCATTCCTTCTGCAGGTTCTGCATATTGCCGGAAACGTAGTGCTTGCGGGTGTAGGGGCAGCCCTGGTTGTGCCACTCGAGGACCACGTACTTGCCGCGGTACTGGCTGAGTGAATGTGTTTGACCGTTGGAGTCTGTGGCGGTGAACTCGGGCGCAGGTAAACCGACGCGGATTGACTGTGCCCAGACAGACAGCGAAGGGGCGATGAGCAGCGTGACGGCAAAGAATGCGGATGAAGCGAAGCGTGAGGGAACGGCCATGGGAGTTAACCTCCTGCGGGGAATTTTTCCTGGTCTTGGACCGGTGCCTTGCCGGAGCGTTTGCGCCCGGCGCTACTGCAGGTTCGACGAAGCAACGGTAGGCTGGGTTGCGCCACGAGGCAGCTTGTTCAGAGCGTCCGTCACAATTCCCGGAGTCAGCACTTCCGGCAGGAGCCGGGGGCTGACTTCTCCCGGAACGTACAGCGCATAGACAGGTACACCGTTGCGCCCCAGGGTGGCCAGCGTCTGGGCAATGGCTTCGTCGTGCTGCGTCCAGTCGGCGCGCAGCAAGGCGACATTGGCGTCCGCGAAGGCTTTGCGGACTTCCGGCGTGGTCAGCGCAACGCGTTCGTTGACCTGGCAACTGAGGCACCAGCTGGCGGTGAAGTCGACGAAAACGGGGCGGCCCTGCGATTGGTAGCGGGAAACCAAATCCGGCGACCATGTCTGCCATGCTCGCTCCTGAGAACCCGAAGCAGGCGATGCGACCGCCAGCGTCTTCGGCGCCCAGGCGCTGAGTGCAACGAATCCGGCCAGAATGAGCGCGGCCATGATGGTCGACCAGCGTTGGGCTGGCCAGCGGCCGAGGAACCATCCGGCGATGGCGATCAGCAGGAACCCGGCCAGCAGCGCCGCCAGCACCGCGGCGCCGTAGGCGTTGGCCAGAACCCACGCCAGCCAGATTACCGTAGCAAAAATCGGCACCGAGACGGCCTGGCGCAGGACTTCCATCCAGGCGCCGGGTTTGGGAAGAACGCCCGTCCAGGCCGGCTGCAGCGTGAGCGCCGTGTAAGGGGCGGCCAGTCCCAGGGCAAGAGCGGTGAAGACGGCAAATGTGACGGCCGCGGGTTGTGCCAATGCATAGCCAATGGCCGCGCCCATGAAAGGCGCGGTGCAAGGCGTTGCGACGATGACCGCCAGGACGCCGGTGAAGAAGCTGCCTGTGTAACCCTGTTTCGCAGCTAGGCTGCCTCCCGCGCTGGTGAGAGAAAGGCCGATTTCAAACTGCCCGGCCAGCGAAAGCGCCAGAAAGAACAGCAGTCCCGCCATGAGGGAAAGGAAAATCGGGCTCTGGAACTGGAATCCCCAGCCCAGCCGGGCGCCCGCCGAGCGCAGGCCGAGCAGCACCGCGACCAGGACCCAGAACGAGACCAGGATGCCGGCGGCGTAGACAAGGCCGTGGGTACGCAGTCTGTGCCGCTCCTCCGCGCCCGATTGCATCAGGGCCAGACCCTTGAGAAACAG
>DASZFN010000002.1:0-2821 GCA_035939715.1 Gemmataceae bacterium
CGCCGCCCGTGCCCGACTTTGTGATCGTGCCCGCGTTGTTGAGCACCCCGCCCGCGCTGATGCCCCCATCGGACTGCAGGTCAAGCACTGCGCCCGGTAGGTTGTTGATGACCGCACCGTTGTTCAGGATGAGGTAGTACGAGTTGGCAGTCGTCCAGGTAGCCGTACCGGTGTTGTCCAAGGTGCGCGTGTCCAAAACCACGTTACTCGACCCGCTGAGCAACATGGTGCCGTTGGCCCTGGTATGGCCGGTGCCGGACATCGTGCCGCCGGTCCAGACGAAGAGGCTATTCAAGGTCAAGTCGCCGGCACCCTGGAGGGTGCCGCCCGAGAGGGTGAACGAGCCCGTGGTGCTTACCGCGGACGCCGCGGCAAGGTCAAGGATCCCGCCGGAGAATTCCAGTGCGCCCTGGTCGGTCAGGCTATGGATTTGATCCGTACCGGTGGAATGCCTGACGGTGACGCCGGCGCCGATACTCACGTCATCACCGGCGCCGGGTAGGCGGTTAGTCGTACCGTCAAACCAGTTGGCGGTCACTCCCCAATCGCCCGTGGCGCCGCCGACCCAGCTGACCGCCGTGGGCATTGTCCGAGTTTCGAGAATCTCTAGAGAGAGCGGCAGCGGCCTGCTGATGCGGCCGGTTCTCGGCGTTTTCCTCTGGCGTTGTCCCTTGCGCCGCAGCCACGGGCCCAGTGATGCGATTCCCATATCTTTTGCGCTCCTCATCGATGCGTTTGTCGGAATCCGTTCGAGTGGTGGGGACGTAGCCTGTGGAGCGGGGGGCACGCCATCCACACAGCCACAAACGGTACCGATCAAATGGACCACTTCAGTGAAACTGGCGCCGTTTTCGCGCAGAGTCTCGAATGAATGGAAGGATTGGCTGTCTGCACACCTGGGTGAGACATCATTCAAGTCGCGCGAATCTTGCCCCGTACCTAAGCGTCGCCGGCCTCGGCGACCGGACGCGGAATTCTTGAAAAAATCGCCGGCTTGCCGAATTGCTGCTTGCATTGGCCCGGAGCGTGGGGATAATGAAGCCTTCCGAAGTGGCGTGAGCCGGACTCGCAACTTGAAGAAGAAAGTCGCGCGCACCATCACCAAGCTTGCGCAGAATTTGCATGCCATCCCGGACATGGGGCCGTGGCTGACCGCTGCTCGTGACGGTTCGGGGGAAGCTCTCGGCAAATTGCTCCAGGCGCTCCGCACGTACCTTTACCTGATCGCGGAATACGAACTCGATTCGGCCCTGCTGCCCAAGGGGAGCGCGTCGGACCTGGTTCAGGACACCTTTCTGGAAGCCCAACGCGATTTCGGACAGTTTGGCGGGAATTCGGCCGAGGAGTGGCAGGCCTGGCTGCGCTGCCTGTTGCGGCACAACCTGGCCGATTTCGCGCGCCGTTACCGCGGTAGACAAATGCGCTGTATAGAGCGCGAGTCACCGCAGGACTGGGCCGAGGGCTTCAACGGCCGCCTGGTCGCGAACGGGCCCACGCCCAGCGGCCTGGCCAGCCAGCACGAAGAGCGGGATGGGCTGGAGAGGGCGCTCGCGCGCTTGTCGGCCGATCACTGCCGGGTCATCCGGCTCCATAACCACGACGAATGCACGTTTGAGGAGATCGGGGAGCGCATGGGCCGTTCGGCGGACGCCGTGCGCAAGCTCTGGCGCCGAGCCCTCGACGCCCTGCACCAGGAGTTGCACCGCCCATGCCATGAGGGTGCCGATCAGCATGTCAAACCGGGAAACGCTTAACGCGGCCGCGCCACCAATGATGTCGGACGGGTTTCCAAACCTGTCCGATCCTGGCCCGGCAGGTTTGGAATCCTGCCGCACGAATCCGCCGGAATCACAGGTTGATGTCCCAATCTCCGGCGACCTGACCGCAGAACTCATCGCCTACCAGGAAGCGCTGGCTTCCGGCGACGCGCCCGGCGCGGATAGCCAACAGGTCACGCGGCCCGGCCTTGATCCGGAGCTGCGCGACGCTCAGTCGTGCCTGCGCCTGCTCGACCGGGTCTGGCGTGAGCCGGTCGGTGATTCTCCTGAACTCTCGCCCCACACCCCTCGCTCCCTGGGCCGATTTCAGATCGAACGCAAGCTGGGGGAAGGCGGCTTCGGCATCGTTTTCCTGGCGCACGACCCCGAGCTGGGGCGCAAAGTGGCGCTCAAGGTACCGCACACGGCTGGCTTGCTTTCGCCGGAGCTGCGGCGGCGTTTTCTGAACGAAGCCCGGGCCGCGGCCCGTCTGGAACATCCCTACATCGTGCCGGTCTATGACGCGGGCGAGATCGGCGCGCTGTGTTACATCGTCACGGCGTACTGCGAAGGTCCGACGCTGGCCGACTGGCTCAAGGAACAGACCGGCCCAGTGCCGGAGCGCACGGCGGCGGCGCTGGTGGCCTGCGTGGCCGAGGCCATCGCCTACACGCACCGGCAGGGCATTCTGCACCGCGACCTCAAGCCGGCCAACATCTTGTTGGTGAGTGGTGGAGTGGTGAGTGGTGAGTGGTCCAAACAGGAGGAGCAAGCTTCTCTACCCACCACTCACCACTCGCTACTCACCACCTACCAGCCGAAGATCACCGATTTCGGCCTTGCCAAGCTGCTGGAAGGCGAGGGCTGCGACACGACCGGGACGGGCACACTTCTGGGCACCGCCCCCTACATGGCGCCGGAACAAGCGCTTGGCCGGTCCGGAGACCTAGGCCCGAGCGCGGATGTGTACGCTCTCGGCGTCATTCTTTACGAGCTCTTGGCAGGCCGGCCGCCCTTCCAGGGAGAGACACCCCTGGAAACGCTCGACCAGGTGCGAACGCAGG
>DASZFN010000003.1:0-6673 GCA_035939715.1 Gemmataceae bacterium
TTCCTCCCGCGATTGTGCCTGGATCAGGCAGAAGCCGGCGATCAGCTCCTTCGACTCGGCGAAGGGTCCATCCGTCACCGTAAGCTTGCCGTTGGCGTAACGGACGCGTACTCCCGCCGAGCTCGGCTGCAATCTCCCGGACTCGAGTCGCGCGCCGGCCTTGACCAGCTCCTCGGTCCAGCTGGCCATCTCCGACAGGAGCTTCTCGTCCGGCCAAACGCCCGCCTCGAAGTCCCTGGTGGCCTTGACCAGCATCATGAAGCGCATCGTTGTATCTCCTTTTGGGTTGCGGATAGACCATCCCCACGGTTTCGACCGGGGAAGTCGGCCCTGGCTGGCCTGTTTAACACCCAATAGTCGTTCGGTGGGGGGCCAGAATCGACAACGGGACCAGAATTCTTTTGAGTTCTGGTGGGATGGTCCATTGCCTGGTTGCCAAGCTTGCCCTCAGGTTTCAGCGAAATCTCGCGGCGGCGCTCGCTGACGGTCGCGATGGCGCGATCGATGTTGATATCGTGCACCGACATCCTTCCCGCGAAATCGCCCCCGCAGGGCAGGTCGGCCTGAGCCGCGCGATCAGGGCTGGTTCTGCGCGTTGCGGTCTGCTGCTTGAAAGGCTTCTTCCCAGCTCTGCCCAACACCTTTCACCCAAAACACGCTGCCGATCTGTTTGCCAACCCTGAACTCACTGGATTCCGGCTCATGGCGCGCACGACCGGCCTCTCCCCAGCGGAGCCGAGCTTGCTGCATAGCTTCAGCGTGGGTCATGGCGCGCACTCAGAGAAAGAGAACAGCACCGACTTCATCGGCAGGTGCGATCTGGAAGGCAGCCGTTCGCGCCGGGCGCTACGACCGCAGCGTGAAAATAGGGATCGGCAAGGAGCGCTTGCAACTTGGTCAGGATTGACTTTTTCTCCTCTGCCGGAATCTTCGCCGCCTCGATGTGCAGCTGAAGGGCTTCCAAAAGCTGCAGGCCCGTCAGCGGCACGAGGTCGTTCCGAGCAGCAACCGGAGCAGGACATTCGATGTTTTCCTGGATGGCGGAAGGCGCCGTGCTTTGCTGCATCTCGTGCCATTTCGACGTTGTGACAAGTTTCAGCATCGTGTGGGCAACATCGGACCCTGTCATGACCGACCTGTATTTCGCCACCTCAGATACTACCAGAGCTTGCGGACAATCAGCCCTCTGAAGGAAGTCTCCTTCTCGAACATCCAGATCGAATGGCCCGAATGCAGTACTCAGTGACTGAAGGCGCACGTTGATCTTTCGCTCTTTGCCATCACGAGTGAGCACCACCTCGTCGTTCAATTCGCTTCTCCAGAGCCGGTAATCACTTTCCGCGCCAGCTTCATGCAGAAGCCAGCAGCTTTGCCAGCTCATCTGGGTCGGCCGGCTTGACCAGGTGATAGTCGAAGCCAGCTTCTCGGCTACGGCGCACGTCGTCTTCCTGGCCGTAGCCGCTTATCGCAATCAGGCGGGCCCTGGCCGTCGCCGAATTTCGCCGGAGCTCCTTGGCGACGCTAAAGCCGTCCAGCCCCGGCAGGCCGATGTCGCAGAGTACAATTTCGGGCAGATATGTGCGGGCGGCCTCGACCCCTTCCGGCCCCGAATAAGCAACGGCAACTTCATGCCCCAGCAACTCCAGCAGCGCCCGCAGACTGTCCGCGCCGTCCTGGTTGTCCTCGACAATCAGTATCCGCAAGCGCTCGCAGGCGAGTTTGCCATTGGGATTCGACTTCGACAGTGCCGCTGTCTCGTCCTGCGAAGCAATGTGCAGCGGGAACTCCCCTGTCTGTCCTTGACGCCGAAGAGATTTGCGCATGCTTTACACCTCGCATCGCCTCCAACAAAAAAGCCGACGTGGCAGAACACCCCCAGAGTGTTCAACCACGTCGGCTTACTCTTTAACGGGCCTCCCGATATATCGGGCTGCCCTTTACCTAGTCATCCGACGACTTCAACAACCATCCGGCCCTAACTCATTGGTACATTACCGACTTAAACAGTGAAAAGCAAGCATGGCTACCACGGCGCAACACTAGCCGTTGGCGAAGAACTCGCCGGAGGCTTCTAGACCAAGCCGGACCACGTCAGCATCGAACTTGGAGAAGACCAGGGCGTTCAGGCCCAGGATGTCCGGAGGGCGGTGCACCAGCACGTTGTAGTAGGACGTAAACAAACGCGTGCGGAATTCGGACGAGTCAAGGAAGACCATCGCTACCCCAGGAGCGCCCGGCTGCGACATGGCGTTGACCCATGCCGTCACTTCACCGGGACTTGCCGTACGGTTGAGTAAGAGCCGGTAAAGGGCTGCCACCTCGCGCTGCGGCGGCGTTCCAGAACCGATCAGCGCCTGGGTATGATTGAAGAATTCAGGACTACCAAGGATGTCACTCAAGACCTGCTCCTCAGTCTGTCCCTGCAGCAGCAAGTTCACCAGTCCAAGGCCTTCGCCGTTCAACGCCTGGCGGCCCAGGTAGCTCTGGTACCAGAATGCGACGAGATGGGCCCGCGCCTCCGGGGAATGCTCGATCGCGGCGGCGACGGTCGCCTGGTTCGCGATGCCGTCGCTGAAGACCTGGACCCAGAAGCCGGCATCGCTGAGGCTGCTCAGATCGCCGGATCGGCCTAGTTCATCCAGGTAGAGCGCTTGCACGAAATGAGCCTGCGGCGTCAGAACAGAGAGGGTGAAGGTCTGCGTGGCGTTCGGCCCGACGCCGTTGCTCGCGGTGAAGGTCAGTTTATACGCTCCGGCGCTGCCGGCCGCGGGTGTGCCGCTAAGCACACCGGTCGCGGGATTGAAGGTTAGACCGGCGGGCAAGGCGCCGCTTTCGCTGAGCGCGGGCGCGCCGAAGCCGGTGTCCGTCACCGTGAACGTTCCGGGACGGCCTACGGTGAAGGTCGTGTCGGCGGCACTCGTGATGGCCGGCGCCTGCTGGACGGGGACGTAGAAGTTCTGCACGGCGTCAGGGCCAACGCCGTTATGCGCCGTGACTGTAATGCGATAGAGGCCGCCCGTGCCGGCCGCGGGCATGCCGGCCAACGTCGCCGTGCCATTGTGATTGTCGAAGAACGTAATGCCGCTCGGCAGGGCGCCGACTTCGCTGAGGGACGGGATCGGGGAGCCGCCGCCAGTGAGCGTGAAGGCATCCTTCCGACCGACGGCAAAAATCAGAGGCTTGGGGTCGTAGTAGTCAATTTCTAGCGGCAGCTCGACGACAAGCGTGAAGTTCTGGGAGGCGTCAGCACCCAGGCCATTGTGCGCGGTGAGCGTGACGTGATAGATGCCGCCGCCGGCGCGGAGAGCCAGATCGGCGGAGAAGGCGGCCGTGCCATTGTGGTTGTCCGCGAACGTAACACCGGCGGGCAAAGCTCCGGTCTCGGTCCAAGTCGGCCTGGGGAAGCCGTTGGTGGTGACGGTGAACGTGATGGAGGGATAGGAGTAGATGATGATCGGTGGGGGGTAATACGAGTTAGAAATCCTGGGCGAATAGTTGACAATTTGGCCCAGAACAAGAGTCCCCGTGTTGGGGCTGGTGATGGCCGGCGCCTCCTGTATCGTCAACATGAAGGACTGGGTAGCGTCGGGACTGTGGCCGTTGTGCGCCGTAATGATCAGCGTGTACGAGCCGCCGGCGCCTGCGGCCGGAGTCCCGGACAGCGTGGCCGTGCCGTCTCCATTGTCAACGAACCTGAGGCCGTTTGGCAGGGTCCCAGGCGTAGGGTAGGGGCCATCCCACGTCCAACCGGGCTGGTGGTATGCCGGGAACACGTACACCGGCGGCACCACGACCTCGCTCAAAGCCGGCGCGGGAAAGCCGGTGGTGGTGAAGGTGAAGCTGCCCGCCTGGCCGACCGTGAAGGTCACATTGTCGACGTTGGTGATGGCCGGCCGCTCGTCTTGCGTGACGGCGCCGGCGTCGACGGCGCCGTTGATGACGCGCGCGAAACCGCGCTCGTCCGAGGCCGGGGTGCCGTTCAGGCCCCCCCTGGCAATGGCCGGGCTGCCCCGCGACAGCGCCTCAGTCTCCAGGGTGGTCGGGATGCCCTGTGAGCCGGCTGACGGACCGCCGTTGTCCTGCAGCGGACCGAGAAGCGGGTCGAGAGGCGCGGCGCTCGTGCCTGTCTGAGTGGTTGCGGCATGGAAGCCGGTGTTGCCGCTGCCGGAGCCGCTGACGCCGATCACGTTGCCGCCCAGATCGGTGAAGGCCGGCAGCACGGGATTGCTGGCGTCCGGCCCGCTCACGGCGCGGTTGCCGGCGAGGATCGTGTTTTGCACGCCGAAGAGAGAGCCGGCTGTGCCCGCCCAGAAGACGCCGCCGCCGGCCGCCGCCGCGTTGGCGTTGATGGTGTCATTGAGGAGCTTCAGGACGCCGGTGAACCCAGGTCCGGCATCGAGGCCGCCGCCAGCGTCCGCGGTGTTTAGCACGCTGTTAGCGGCGATCGTGGTGTTGGTGATCGTCGAGGCGTTGAAGTCGACGCCGGCAGTTGCCAGCTCGATGCCGCCGCCGCTGCCGCGCGCCGTATTGTTCGCGACGGTGCTGCTTTGGACGTTCAGCGTATCGCCGCCGGCAAAAATGCCGCCACCGCTGCCGCCGCTGGTGTTGCCTTCGATAGCGCTGTCGGTGATGAAAGTGCTGGGCCCGGCCACGGCGATGCCGCCACCGTCTCTGCTTGCCCCATTGTCAAGGAAGACGCTGTTAGCAATGGTTAATGCACCGTGATGGTTCGCGCCCGCGAAGCCGCCGCCGTTCGCTCCTGAGGAGTTGCCTTGTACGGTGCTGTTGGTGATGGAAGCGCTGCCGCCCTCGACGATGCCGCCACCGTCGCCACCGGCCACGTTGCCAAGGAAGTTGCTGTCCACGACGGCAAGGCTGCCCTGGTTGCTCTCGTCGGCGAAGCCGCCGCCCATTCCGCCCGAAGAGTTGCCCTGCACGGTGCTCATGGCGATGCTGACGCTGCCATTGCCCGCGTTACCGATGCCGCCGCCAACGCTGTTTGCAGCGAGGGCATGGTTGCCTTCAATCAGGCAGCTTCCGGTCACGTTCAGCGTGGCACTTTGGAGAACGGCGCCAGCTGCGATGGCGTCGAGCCAAATGCCGCCGCCCGCATTCACGGCAGTGTTATTGACGATGGTGCTGTAACTGACCGAAACGATGCCCGAGCCGTCCGTCTCGACCCCGCCGCCGGCGCCGCCGGCGCGGTTAGCGCTGATTGTGGTGTTATGGAGCGTCAAGGTCCACGGGGCGCCGGCCGTATGCTCCATGGCGATGCCGCCGCCCTCGGCAGTGGCGGAGTTGTTGGTGACGACCATGTAGTTCAGCGTCAGGCTGGCGTTACCCTGGTCCCGAATGCCGCCGCCGCTGCCGGCCGCCGCATCAGCGGATAACGCGTTGCCGTTCTGGATCGTGAAGCCCTGGAGGGTCACGGCAAACATGGGGGTCGGGTTGGCGGGGTCGTAGCTGGGGTTGATGTCAAAGACGCGATCGAGCTGATTGCCGTCCACCACGATGGCGCCGCTGCTCGTGTTGGTGATGGTCAGGTCGCCGCCGCTGGGCAGGATGTCGAAGTCGCCGGTGGCGTTGGCATCCTCGTTGGCGCCTGGGATGGTGATTTTGTAGATGCCGGAGACGGTCAGGTTGATCGTATTGCCGCCCGGCGTGGCGTTGGCCGCCTCGATGGCCGAGCGCAAGGTGACGACACCGGCGGGCGGGTTGAGCAGATCTAGCGTGCTGTTGACGTTGAAGACCGCCGGCGCGAAACGCTGCTCGAGCGGTTCCAGGGTCAAGCGGGAGCGGTTCGGCCTGGCCGCACGTCTTCCGCCCTGTTGGGATGGGTGGTCGAACCAATCCTGGACATGGTTTATCCAATGGACGAGACGATTTTTCATGCTTGGCACACCTCGCGGCACATAAAGACGGGGTCGGATCCGGGCCACTCTATGTATCCCGCAAAGCCGCGGAAAAGGTTACAGCCAACAAAAAACCCCGCCAGGTTGCCCTGGCGGGGTTTTTCAAAATACCCGGCGATTACCTACTCTCGCGCCAAAGGGCACTACCATCGGCCCTGGATGCTTAACGGCCGTGTTCGGAATGGGAACGGGTGTGACCATCCAGGTATGCTCACCGAGAAAGTTCAATGATTGCAGATTGCAGATTTACGATTGCAGATTGAATTCACATTCAAATCTGCACTCTCAAATCTGCAATCTGCAATTTGGTATCGATAAGAGTTGTCTCTGCCCAAGCTTTCAGAGTCGAGCAAAGGATCAATGCGGTCAAGCGCTTGGCTGTTGGTACCGGTTAGCTAAAGCGGTTGCCCGCCGTACACATCCGGCCTATCGACCTGGTGGTCTTCCAGGAGCCTTTGTTCCCGAAGGAACGGGAGACCTTATCTTGCCGAGGGTTTCACGCTTAGATGCCTTCAGCGTTTATCCTGGCCGTACGTTGGCTACCCAGCGCTGCCCCGAGCGGGACAACTGGCACACCAGAGGTACGTCCCTCCCAATCCTCTCGTACTAGGGAGAAAACGGCTCAAGTCTCCTGCGCCCACAACAGATAGGGACCGACCTGTCTCACGACGGTCTAAACCCAGCTCACGTACCGCTTTCATTGGCGAACAGCCAAACCCTTGGGAGCTTCTCCACCCCCAGGATGCGATGAGCCGACATCG
>DASZFN010000004.1:0-1864 GCA_035939715.1 Gemmataceae bacterium
AAGCGCAAGAAAGCCCAGCGGGCCCAGTCGATACGCGATCGTGACCACGATCACGCCCTGATGCGCGAGCCGGTCACCCCAGTACAGCGGCATCGAAGCGGATCCGTTCCGGTAGCCACCGCCGTATATCCACACGATCACCGGCAGGTGCTCCGTGGCGTTCTTTGCCGGCGTCCAGATATTGAGGTAGAGACAATCTTCACTGACGGTTGGCGGCGTTTCGCCCGGCATCGACACGCCTTCCTGCATGCACGCTGGGGCAAACGTGTCCGCTTCCCGGATACCCGCCCAGGGTGCGACAGCTGCGGGGGGTCGCCAGCGCAGATCACCGACCGGCGGGGCCGCGAATGGGACACCTTTATAAACGCTCAATCCATGATCGAATCGCCCGGATAGCGCTCCGGACTCCGTCAGGACTTGCGGTGCAGACGCGGCACTGGCCGTGTGCATAGCCGCAATCACCGTCGCGGCGAATAACCAGTGTTGAGGCATTCGAACTCCAGAGCGCCGCCCGGCTGCGCGTCGCGAGATCTGCTGGTCGCAGCGCTTGATCACGCGGCTTGCCGGACCGGCTGCCGCCCCGACCAAAAGGCGGACCGGACGTTGCCCTTGCGCTTGGCCGCAATCAGGAGCAGCAAAGCCGCGGAAAAACAAACCACCACCGCGACCGCAGAGGCTTCCACGCCAAATGCCCCGCCGGTCAGCCATTCGGCGCCGACTAATTTCGCCTGCAGCAGCCCCCTCGTTGTTCCCCCGGAGACCGCAGCGGAGAAAATCCCTCCTTGCGTAAAGTTCCAGGCGAAATGAATGCCGATGCAGAGCCAGAGCCGTCGCGTGAGCATGTAAGCCGCCGCCAGCAGTATCCCTGCCTCAAGCATCACGGCACCCGCATTCAGCAGCGTCGCGCCGTAGTTGAGCAGGTGCAGGGCGCCGAAGATAACCGCCGACAGCGCCAGGGCCAGCCAGCTTCCCAGCGACTGCTCAAGTATGCGGAACACGACCCCACGCATGACCACCTCTTCCAGAACCGCAGCGAGGACGAATCCGGGCACGGTTGCGAGCATGGCCACCCATCCGTTGTTGCCGGTCACCTGGTAGACGCGCAGTGCCGCAAGTACGCCAATCGTCAGCGAAAAAAGCACCGCCCCGAGCAGTACGCCTGCGCCCAGTTCGCGCAGCGCCCGTGGTGAGGATAACTCCGCGACGGGTCGCTTCTCGATGAGGCGTACGTAGGCGCGGTAGGCACCCACAACAACTACCGTCAGCAGCAGCGCCCCGGCTTTCTTCAGGGACTTGTCCGAGACGTATAGATTCATCGGAATCGCAATGGAAGCAAACGGAATGGCGATTGCAAGAAGGGCCGCGACGATCCGACCTATCGCAGACCGGAGCAGGCGCTCGTGCCATGGCGTCGGTGCGGGGGATTTGCCTGACGCGCTGTTCATCGCCTCTCCTTTGGAACAGGAACACAGACGCAGTGGAATGAGCGTGGCTGAGATTGAGGCGGCTTGCCGTGGGGTGCGATCCTGCGCTCGGGCACCCTCGCTAGCAAGCCGCATCTGGAGCGCGAACTGAAATACGCACACTCGCACTGCGTGAGCGTAGATTTAGACCTCAGAGATAAATGCAGCCCGAGACTCGGCGTCGGACGTGTCCGGCGGCAGCTCGACCACCTGGGGATCGTGCCGCAGAGTTTGTAGTATTCAGCGAATGATGGCCACGCCTACAACCCAGACGATTCTCAAGGCGGCAGCGTTTGCCGCCCACAAGCATCGCGACCAGCGCCGCAAGGACGCAGCCGCCTCCCCGTATATCAATCACCCGATCGCGCTTGCGAATATCCTGGCCAACGAAGGCGGCATCT
>DASZFN010000005.1:0-4353 GCA_035939715.1 Gemmataceae bacterium
AGTGGCGCCTCTGGGATCACCTGGTCCAGGACTTTGATAAGACCAAGGCAAATTTTGGCAGCGTCGCCGCACATCCGGAACTGGTGAACATCAACTATGGGGAAGACGAGCTTCCCTCCGTGACCGCCGCCAAGGGAGACAATCCCGGGGCCGGCCAAAACAACCCAACTACGAACAGGCCGCCGCGGGTCGATCCGGATTATACGCACTTCAACGGCGTAGCCTACAACGCCGACCTCGATCAAATCGCCGTGAGCGTTTGGAGATTCAGCGAGTTCTGGATTATTGACCACAGCACTACGACTGCCGAGGCGGCCGGCCACCAGGGCGGACGCAGTGGCAAGGGCGGCGATCTCCTCTACCGCTGGGGCAACCCGCGGGCCTACCGCGCCGGCACGAAAGCCGACCGCAAGCTTTTCTCCCAGCACAACGCGCACTGGATTCCCAAGGGCCTTCCCGGCGCCGGCCATATTCTGCTGTTCAACAACGGCGGCGAGCGGCCGGACGGGAGTTATTCGTCGGTAGACGAGCTGGCATTCCCCGTCGATTCGCAGGGGCGATACCTTTTCAAGCCGGGAAAGGCTACGGACGGGCCGGTGTGGAGCTACACGGCGCCGAAAAAGGCTGATTTCTTTTCCTCGTTCATTTCCGGCGCTCAGCGGCTCCCCAATGGAAACACGCTCATTTGCTCGGGCGCCAACGGCACCGTTTTCGAGGTGACACCCGAAAAAGAGATCGTCTGGAAGTACGTCAATCCCGTCAAAGGCGGCACACCGTTTGGCGCGCCGCCGCGGCCCGGGCATATCATGTCGCCGGTCGCGGGGGACATGCTGGGGATCTCATCCGATCAGCGGAAGCAACTCGACGAGATTCAGAAAGACGTAGACGCCCACCTGGATAAGCTCTTCACGGCCGATCAAAAAAAGCAATCCACGCAGTCGCCCCGAGACGCTGGCGGATTTGGGCCTCCCCGTTCACCCGGCCTGGTCATGACCAGCCCCGAACAGAACCGTTTGAAGCTGACGGACGACCAGAAGAAGGATCTGGTCGCTCTGCAAAAGGCTGTTGACAGCCGGTTTGACAAGGCGCTCACCGAGGCACAGAGAAAACAAATCAAGAGTGTGTTCGCCCCGAGTGGTCCTGGGCCGGGAATTCCGGCAGCGGCCAATCCCAGTGGTCCCCAGCCGGGCAGAATCCTATCTGCCGCGCAGCAGGACACGCTGAAGCTCTCCCCCGAGCAGAGGAAGCGGATGGAGGAGATTCAGAAGGAGATCGACGCCAAGCTCGAGACGCTGCTTACCGAGGAGCAGAAAAGGCAGCTCCAGGCGATGCGCCAGGGCCCCCCAGCCGTCAGGGCCGCCGGACAACCCGCACCAGGCCGCGTTCCTCCGGGTGGAACTCCCCTCTTCCGCGCCTATCGTTACGCCAGCGACTTTCCCGGATTCGCCGGCAAGACCTTGACGCCCGGAAAACCCCTCGAGCAACCGCAAGAACTTGAAAAAAAGGTCGCCGAATCGAAAAAGTGAGGCGGCTGTAACATCATGACGGATCGATCGGCACCGAAGAACATCGATGAATACATCGCGGCATTCTCGCCGGATGTCCAGGCGATCTTGCAAAAGATCCGGTTGACGATCCGACAGGCGGCGCCAGCAGCAGAGGAGAAGATTAGCTACAAAATGCCGGCCTTCACGCTGGATGGCGATCTGATCTATTTTGCCGCTTTCAAGAAGCACATCGGCATTTTTCCGCCGGTCCAGGGAGATGAAAAGCTGAGCAAGGAGATAGCGCGTTATCGAGGGGAGAAGGGCAATCTGAAGTTTCCCCTCGACGAACCCATTCCTTACGCGCTGATCCGCAGGGTAGTTAAGTTCCGTCTAAAGGAGCACCGCAAGAGGGTGGCAGCAAAGCGAGTTAAGAAATAGCGAAGCGGTAAGAATCAGAGCATGCGGGTCTTCCCAGCCCGCCAGCTTTGGCTGGCGCCGAATAGCTTGGCGTTTCGGGGCGCCCCTGCTCGCCAGGTAAAGCGCCAGCGAGGGGCCTCGCCAGCGCCTCGGTTATGATGCCGGCGGAATCATGCGTGCGGATTTAGTAACGGCGACCTCGGTCGGACCCGCCCAGGCCGCCGCCATAGCCGCCCCGGCCACTACCACCCCCGCCGCCGAAACCGCCCCGGCCGCCGCCACCACCCCCGCTGCGCTCTTCGCGGGGACGGGCCTCGTTCACCGTCAAGGCGCGGCCCTTGTAGTCGAAGCCGTTCAGGGCGTCGATGGCCTTCTGCGCCTCAGCATCATTGTCCATCTCGACAAAGCCGAAGCCCCGCGAGCGACCCGTGTCGCGGTCGGTAATCACCTGGGCACGCGTGACCGCGCCGTGTTCCTGGAAAATAGCCAGCAAGTCGTCGGCCGTGGTTTCCCACGCCAGGTTGCCGACGTAAATGTTCTTCGCCATCGCCTAACCTTTCCGTGCCTTCATCGCCGAGTTCGCTGGGCACACATGTCAAGAATCGGTGGGAAAACGGTCCGAACCGTGTTCTCTCTGACGTCAAAAGGAGAACGCCATTGCAGGCGAAAACGCTGCAATTGCCGGGCCAAAATATAGGCTCAAAAGGCTGAATTTCCAATAGCGCTTTTCAGCCCCTGAATCGGCTATAATTCGCCCATGCACAATGGCTTTGCCCTACAGCTCCGGCGCTTTGGACCGCAGAACGCTTATGCGCCGCCCCGGCTGGCGGACGCCCGGCAATATTGCAGCCGGCTGGCGCGGACGCACTATGAGAACTTCACCGTCGCGACCCTTCTGCTGCCGCGGCGGCTAATCCGGCACTTCCATGCCGTGTACGCCTACTGCCGCTGGGCGGATGACCTGGCCGATGAAGCGGGCGGCGGGGCCGGCGCGCTGGCACTGTTGCAATGGTGGCGTGAGGAGTTGCTGCGCTGCTACGAGGGCACGCCGCGCCATCCGGTCATGGTGGCGCTGCGGCAAACAATCCGCCAATTTGCCATCCCGCCCGAGCCGTTTCTGAACCTGCTGGTCGCCTTCGAGCAGGATCAGGTCGTCACGCGCTACGAGACCTTTGAGCAACTGCTCGACTATTGCCGCAACTCCGCCAATCCGGTCGGGCGCCTGGTGCTGTACCTGTGCCGGGCCCATGACGTGGACAATGCCCGGCTTTCCGACCATGTGTGCACGGCCCTGCAACTGGCCAATTTCTGGCAGGACGTGAGCCGCGACCTGGACATCGGTCGCGTCTACATTCCCGCTGCGGACCAGCGGCGCTTTGGTTACGGCGAGTCGGACCTGCAAGGCCGGGTCTACAACCCGGCTTTCGTCGACTTGATGCGCTTCGAAGTGGAGCGGACGCGCGACCTGTTCTATCGCGGCTTTCCGCTGGTGGAGCGGTTGCCGGCCGAGCTGCAATCGGACATCGAGCTCTTCATCCGTTTCGGCCTGGCCATCCTTCGCAAGATCGAGCATTGCGCTTACAATGTGTGGAAGACTCGCCCCGTGATCGGCAAGTGGGAAAAAGCCGCGTTGGTGGGCGGCTTCCTGTTACGGCGCGTCCAGACTTACCTGTAACCGTAGAACAGAATTCATTCCGTTCAGCCCGGTGCGAACTGAATGAATTCCGTTCTACGAATAAACCGATGAACTTTCACAAGGCATGGGCAAGCGCTTGAGCCTGTCGCAATCCTATGTTTACTGCGACCGCCTGGCGCGGCGCGAGGCGGCCAATTTCTATCCGGCCTTTCGCGTCCTGCCTCGATGCCAGCGCCGCGCCATGAGCGCGCTCTATGCGTTCCTGCGCGTGAGCGATGACCTGGCCGACGCTCCCGGGGCCAGTGCCGACAAGAAGTCCAGGCTGGCCGACTGGCGGGCGCGGTTCGGGCGCGCCCTGCGCGGCGAGTATAGCCATCCGCTGCACCCGGCCTTTCACGATACGCTGCAAACGTACCGTATCCCGTGCGCCCATGTGGAAGCGGTGCTCGACGGCGTGGAGATGGACCTGTTCGTGTCCTGTTATCAGACCTTTGCCGAGCTGTACCGGTACTGTTACCGCGTGGCCTCTGCCGTGGGCCTGGCCTGCATTCACATCTGGGGCTTCGAGAACGACGAAGCCCAGCCCTGCGCGGAGAGCGCCGGCATCGCCTTGCAATTGACCAATATTCTGCGCGACCTGGGCGAGGACGCGAGCCGGGGACGCATCTATCTGCCGCAAGAGGATCTCGAGAGGTTCCATTACAGCTCCGAACAGCTGGCGCGGCACGAACGCAACGAACAGTTTAGCCAGCTGATGGCATTTCAGGTGGCGCGGGCGCGGGGCTACTACCAGGCGGCCAGGCCGCTGGCCCG
>DASZFN010000006.1:0-2575 GCA_035939715.1 Gemmataceae bacterium
AACAGCGCCAGCCGCTCGCGGGGCGTCAGCTTGTTGTCGTCGCAGAACCGGGTGATGGGCACGCCGTGGACCAGCTCCATGACGAAGTAGGGCCGGCCGCTGGCCGTCGTGCCGGCGTCGAGGACGCGGGCGATGTTCTGGTGGTCCATCAGCGCCAGGGCCTGCCGTTCGGCCTCGAAGCGGGCGATGACCTGCTGGCTGTCCATGCCGGGCTTGATGATCTTGAGCGCGACCTTGCGGCGGACCGGCTCCTGCTGCTCGGCCATGTAGACGACGCCCATGCCGCCTTCGCCGATCTGCTGGAGCAGCTTGTACGGCCCGATGACCGTGCCGGGGCCTTCCGTCAGCGGGCGGTAGCCCGTCGTAGGGGTGAGGACCGCCGGCGGAGCGTCCAGTACGCCCCCGGAAGCCTCATGCGCGTCCAGCAGCGCCTCGATCCGCGCCCGCAGCCCAAGGTCGCCGCCGCAGGCCCCCTCCAGGTAAGCCGCACGTTCGGCCCGAGTCGGTTTTTCCAGAACCGCAGCAAAAAGAGCCTCTTCTCGATCGGTGGTCGGCATGGCAAGCACTCCTGAAACAGGTTACGTCCTGCTCTTCCATGCGTATTCCACGGCGGAATCGTTCCACGAAAATAGAAAAACTGCCAGATAACTGCCGGCCTCACTAGCCCGCTTTGCGCACCGAGTTCTGACGGGCGGGCGCAGGGTTTTACGGACTTGGTTGGTAGGTGAAAGAGATCGTTTGGGTCGGAGGAACTTTTTGACCCGTCGAAAACGGCTTGTTTTTACCCATTTTTTGTAGGGTATCTCCCCAGGCTGCCCCAGGCAGCCTTGCGGAACTTCGGGAGGGTTACATGGGCGGCAGGAGACCGGCTATCGGCAAGGCGGCAACTTCCGGCCGCAGACGCTGAACAAATTGCCGCACGGCCTGATGGACCCGCACGAAGAGATCGCGCTGCGGCCACGTCTCCGCGAAGTGGAACCAGATCCGCCGGACACTCGTCTTGACGACGGCGCCTACTTTCCACAAGCGCTGCCGCAGCGTGCTCACCTCGGCCTTGGCTACCTCCGGGATGGCTGCCGTCGCTTCGCGGTGCAGCACCACCAAGGCATACGCCAAGGTGTGCTCCAGCAGCTTCAGCCCGTTGGCACGAAAGCGATGGAAAGACAACCGATCCATGTGTAAGCCGTTCTTCAATTCGCCAAGCGGTTGCTCCGGCACCGCGCCGCGCTGCACATAAAAGCCGTGGTAGATCCCTTGCGGATGGCCTGACAGGTTCGTGACCGTGAAGCGCCGGTTGCTGCCGTGCGGGTTGAACTCGAGCTTGGCCAGGATCCGCCGCGGCCGCGACCACGTGTCGGCTTGGTAGTCTTCGATTACTTCGAAGCGTTGCACCTGGGGCTCGCGGTGCTGGTAGAAGGCGTAGTACGTTTCCAGATCGCTCAACGCCTGGGCCGTGCGCTCCTTGAGCACCGCGTTGCTGGCATAACCGAAGGCATACAGCAGCCCTTCCGCTTCGCAAAACTCGTAGAGTTCGGGCACCGCCAGGCCGGTGTCGCCGCGGACCAAGATCGTCACGTCCGACCAAGCCGCCCGCAGGGCGGTGACGATGCTTTGCAGCGTCGCCACGGCGCCACAACTGGCGTGCACCGTCCCGGGTCGCAGCCAGGCCGCCAGCGGGAAGCCGCTGTCCCCGTCAAAGACGAACAGCGGGAAATACTGGTACTGATCGAAGTAGCCATGAAAGAAGCTCAAGACTTGCTGGCCATGCGTTGGATCATCGGAGGGATCGATATCGAGGATCACGTACGCAGGGGGTGTCCGCCGCGTGCGGATGAACAACTCGGGCAGATAGTCGTTGAGGATGCGCAGACGCTGGGTTTGGGCGGCGCTGACCTCGAGCAGGACCGGTCGTTCTTCCAGGGGCAATTCGGCTTGCCGGCGCGTGTAGGCATGGTGGAAGCGATTCAGGGTCGAGCCGCTGGCCAACGCCTGCTCGTCATCGGGCGCGACGCCGACCAGGGTTTGGAAGAGCGGATCGTCCCGTAAGACTTGGGCGTCATTGCCGTCGGGATAGCCGGCGAGGATTTGGTAGACCTCCTGGGTGAGGAGGGCTTCGCGGGTGTGGGTGACAAATTTCAGGGCGCGCGGGTCGGGCAGTCGGCGGGCAATCTCGGCGACGACGCCCAGTTCCTTGTCGAGCAACCGCACCGGCAAGAGACCGGCATCGGTGACCACCCGACCACCTGCAAAATCAGCCGTAACCTGTTGCGTACCGAGGTCCCAGAAGGTAAGTTGTGGAGAACAGTCTGTGGACATCTTGAAGAGCCTCCTTGTAATCCCAAGTGGTTACCGCAGCTGCCGCTTGGATACGAAGTGAGGCTCTTTTTTCAAGACGCGGTGCGCCTTTCGGGCTATGTGGCGTTTGTGCTGCGGCCAGGCCGACCGGTAACGCGGGTGGAGTTGGAAGCGGCCGCGCCAATCGACACGGCGCTGGCCGCCTGGCGCAAGGACATCATTGACCGGAAAATCAGCCCGGCGGCCGAGACGCTGCGCCGGCTGATGTGGGAGCCGCTGG
>DASZFN010000007.1:0-4515 GCA_035939715.1 Gemmataceae bacterium
AAGGGTTTCGGCGAACCGGTTCCAGTAGATGATCCGGCCTTCGGGATCGGTGGCCACGGCGGCCTGTCCGACGGTGTCGAGCAGCCGCGCTTGAAAGCGGACCTGTTCCTCCACTTGCCGGCGCTCGCTGACATCCCGAAAGACGACCACCAGCCCTACGGTCCTGCCATCCGAAATCAAGGGCGAGGAACTGAATATGACGGGAAAGAAAGTGCCATCCTTCCGGATAAACACGTCGTCATGGTCGCGGAGAGCTATGCCGCGTCGCAGCACGAGCAGGCCGGGACACTCCTCCGCCGGAAAGGGCGTACCGTCGGCGTGCTGGTAATGCGTCACGTCATGCATCTTGCGGCCGGCCAGTTCGGCGCTGCTCCAGCCGAACAGGGCCTCGGCAGCCGGGTTCATGTACGTTAGCAGGCCCTGCGTATCGACCGCGTACAAGCCCTCGCCCATGTTCGACGTCACCGCCTGGTGGAACTCCATCAGCCGGCGGGAGCGATTCTCACTTTCGCTTATGGCTTCCGCACTGCGACGGTGCTCTTCTACGTGAGCCCGAATCTGATACTGGCGACGGCGCGAGCGCAGCGCCGTCCGCACCGAGCTGACCAGCGCCGGTACCCGCACCGGGCGCTCCATGAGCGTGACATTACCCAGCGTCTCCAACGTCCGCAGGGCCAATTGCGAGTTGGCCCCTTCACTGGTCAGAATCAGCACCGGCAAATCCGACCATGGCGGCTGTTGGTGGAGGGCCTGGGCCAGACATTCGGCGCCGCCCCCGCTCAGCGTTTCTTCCGTCAATAGCGCGGCGCCCACGCCGTCTTCGAACGCGCGGCACAGAGCCGGCATATCCGAACAAGCAGCGCACGTCATGCCGGCTTCGGCCAGGATTCCGCAGCAGAGCCGGGCATCCTTCGCGGTCGGGGCGAGCACCAACACGCGGTCCTCGGCGGGCCGTCCGCTGGAGTCATTCATCGCTCCCCTCCGCCTTCTGCAGGAGTGAGGGTGTTCCGGTCAGGACTCCATGGAAGTTTTCCAAAGCCTTGCCGATCGCGATGCCCTTCGGTCCCATGCGCATTTCCCGCAGCGTGTCCTCGTGCGCGCCGCTGCGTTTCTTGACCACGGAGATGGCCCGCCGCAACTTTCCCGCCGCCTCGAAGAAGCGCAGCAGGATTACCGAGTCGGCCAGGTAACTGGCGTCTACCGGCGCCTGCATCGCGCTGCCGAGCAAACCGTGCTGGGCCACGACCAGGAAGGTCACGACCCCCTGCTGTCCCAGGTACGTCAACAGCTCGTGGAGCTGGATCGTGAGAAAGCGCTCATTCGGCATGGACTGCATGTAGCCGTTAAGGCTGTCGATCACCACCACCTTCGCCCCGTCCTGTTCGACCGAGTTTCGCACCGTGTGAGCAAACTCACCCGGCGACATCTCGGCCGGGTCAACCTGCTGCACGTGGATCCGGCCTGCCTTGATATGGCCGGGGAGATCCAGCCCCAGGCCGATCGAGCGGGACAGCAAAGTGTGCGTTGTCTCATCGAACATGAACAGCGCCGAGCGCTCGCCGCGCTCGGCCGCCGCAACCAGGTACTGGATGGCGATGGTAGACTTTCCCGATCCGGCCGGCCCCATGAGCAAGGCACTGGTGCCGCGTTCCAGGCCGCCGCCCAGGAGAGCGTCCAGGGCGGCCACGCCGCTGTGCAGTTGTCCGGGCTCAAAGGGGCGTCGATGCTCCGCCGCGATGAGCCGGGGAAAGATGTCCAGGCCGCCCCGGCGGATGATAAAGTCGTGGTACCCGCCCCGGAACTTCACGCCGCGCATTTTCACCACGCGCAGCCGCCGGCGTTCCGCTCCGTACTCCGGGGCCAGATGCTCCAGGTTCACCACGCCGTGGGCAATACTTTGAAGCTGCAGGTCCGTCATCTCCGAAGTGAGGTCGTCCAGCAGCAGCACCGTGCACTGCCGCCCGATGAAGAACTGCTTGAGCGCTAGGATCTGCCGCCGGTAGCGGAGGGGGTTTTGCGCCAGCAAGCGCAGCTCGGACAGGGAATCGAAGGCCACGCGTTTCGGCTTCGTCCTCTCGACCTCGGCGAGCACCGTCCTGGTTGCTTCGCCCAGCTCCACTTCGGACGGATGAAAGATGCGGGTCTGCGCTTCCATGAGCAGGCTGTCCTGCCCGGGGATCAATTCGCAAATGGCGATTCCGTCCAGCGACCAGCCATGCGAGCGCGCTACACCGTGCAGTTCTTCCTTCGTTTCCGAGAGCGTGACGTATAACACGGGCTCGCCTCGCCGGAGTCCTTCGAGCAGGAACTGAAGGGCCAGCGTGGTTTTGCCCGAGCCCGGGTTGCCCTCAATCAGATACAGCCGGTCGGGCTGCAGGCCGCCGCCCAGGATGTCGTCGAGATCCGCATTGCCCGTCGTCACGAATGGTAGCGCGCTGCGCGGAACCGCTTCGCTCATAAGGTATCTCCTCCTGCCAGCCTGCTGGCTCGTTAAAGATACGATAGGATTGCTACGGATTCCCTGTCCAGCCTTTCAAGTGTAGACGCAGGTACTCCCGGCAACTGCATTCTACCGAACAGCGGCGTTCCTGTTCCAGCGAGACCGGCGCAGCCCTGAGCAAATCGATGACCGCCCGCTGCAAAGGTGTCTCAAGTTCAACGAATTGCCTGATCGCGCTCTTTAGCCGCTTCCGGATTGTGTTGCAGTCGCTCGGCTTTGTATCTGGCCTGCCATTCGCGAAGCGAAGTCCGGAAAAGGGAGGCGGGCAACTGTTTGTTCGCATTGGCGAATGTCGCAAGGGGCTTGTTGATCGTTCGCATGGAGCGCCTTCCGTATGAGCCGACCGGCGGGGGGAACCGCGGTCACAAGCTTTGGAATGCTCGGCAAAGTAGCACGAAGCTATTCGACAGCAATGAGCACTCTTCATGCCAAGCCGCGCCTGACGAAGCAAGATCGCTGGAGGGGCCGGATTGGGTGAACGAGAGCACGATCGGCCGAATTCGCGACGCGTCATGTGTGGCGAGGCGGCGATTCGAAACACCGAATAGGCCAGCATGCACGACTGGAGACGACGCACCCTATTCTGAATTGCCCGGGCGCTGCAAGCTGATCCAGGCTCCTATCCTTAAGCCGCGTAACGAGTCGGCACGGCTCTCACAGATGAATGAGCAAGGCAATGCTCAGAACTGCGCCGCGAGGGCAGGCCCCTCTTTCACAAGGGGGAAGCCGAAGTGACAGTCTTCCGAACTGCCGATGCCGGATAAAACGGGGAGCCGGCCAACCGCGGTCGGGCTGTCCCGTGCGACTCGGCCTCGGCGTGGGGCGTTTGCTTTTCGTAGGCGACTGCAAGACGCGGCGCGGCGCCTGCAAAACCTATGCTGCTGGCTTTGGGCGGCATGCTCGGCAGCGGCGCTCAGGCGGAGGCCGGACGGTCGTTGCCAAAGGCAAGCGTCTACGAAACGCTTGGCGTCAAGCCTGTCATCAATGCCACGGGCACCGTGACCATCCTCGGCGGCTCGCTGATGCCTCCCGAAGTGGTGAACGCCTGGGTGGAGGCATCCCGGCACTTCGTCAACCTGGCGGAGCTCCAGGACCGGGTGGGCGAACGCCTGGCCGGGCTCCTCGGCGTCGATGCCGCCCTGGTAACCACGGGGGCGGCCGGCGCTCTCCTCCTGGGAACGGCGGCGGTGGTCACGGGCGGCAAGGCGGACTTCATCACGCGCCTTCCCGACACCGCGGGCATGAAGAACGAGGTGATCCTGCAGAAAGCGCACCATAGCTGCTACGACAATCAATTGACCGGCGCCGGCGTCAAGCTCATCGATGTGGAGTCGCCTGCCGATGTCCACAAGGCCGTCACGAAGCGGACAGCCCTGATGTTCTTCATGAACTTCGCCGAGCCGGAAGGGCGGATCCAGCGCGGCGAATGGCTGGAGCTGGCGCGCAGGCACGCCGTGCCAACCCTTCTGGATGCGGCGGCCGATGTGCCGCCCGTCGCGCGCCTGGCCGAATATAACCGCATGGGTTTCGACCTTGTGGCCTTCAGCGGCGGCAAGGCGCTGCGCGGACCCAACAACACCGGACTCCTGCTCGGCCGCAAGCACCTGGTTGACGCCGCCAAACGCAATGCCAGCCCGCACTGCGGGACGATCGGCCGGATGATGAAGGTCAGCAAGGAAGACATGGTCGCTCTGCTGGCTGCCGTCGAGCGCTACCTGCATATCGATCATCAAGCGGAATGGCGCGAATGGGAGCGGCGCATCGGCGTGATTGAGCAGGCGCTCAAGGACATCCCGACCCTGGAATGCCAGCGCGTCGTGCCGCCGATTGCCAATCATGTGCCGCACTTGATCCTGGCCTGGGATGAAAAGCGCTTGAAGCTGACGCGCGAGCGGCTCACGCGCCAGCTCGCGGCCGGGGACCCGCCCATCCAGCTCGGCCGCGTCAGCGGCACCGGGGACAAGGGCGTGCTTATCTCGGTCTTCATGCTCCAGGCCGGGGAAGAACAGATCGTC
>DASZFN010000008.1:0-2248 GCA_035939715.1 Gemmataceae bacterium
ATCCGTTGACCACGGGCAAGGCGATCAGCCAGTTGCTGTAGATTGTTGTGCGCGCTGGCTGGTCCAGAATGCAAAAAGCCCCACTGCGTCATCCGCAGTGGGGCTTTCTTTCTTGCTGGCAATCGCGGACGTGAAATCAATTCTGACCGTTGGTTCGGTCGCCGCCTGGGCCGCGCCTGCGGCTGTTGTTATCACCGGGATTGCCGCCGTTGCCGCCGCGGGATCCGCGGCCGCCGCGGCCACCCCACCAGGGATTATTGCCGCCGCCAGAGTTGGGCATGCCGCCGTTGCCGTTCCAGCGATTGAAGTTGCCGGAGGCATTTTGGCCGTTGTTGCCCTGTCCGCTGCTGCCGGCCTGGCCGGAGGAAGTATCCACGGTCGGATCGACAACCTTGATCTTCAGCGCCCAGAGGACTTCATCCACGGTCAGGATGCCGTCTTTGTTTCGGTCCATGGCGAAGAAATCTTCGTCCTTGCCGCCGGCCTTGCGCCAATCGTAGAGGAAGATCTGCGCTTCATCGTTGCCGTCGAAGAGCTTCTGCAGATTGACGCGCGGCGCTTCGGGGTCCATGCCGTACGTTACCGGCACTTCCTTGGGAAGTTCTTTGGGAAGTTTGCCCTTGCGGTAGACGAGCGGTCGTTTGTCATCATCGTCGGCGGGTTTGGGCTGTTCCTGTTGTTGTGGCGGCTGGCCCCAGTTCATGGTGACGCCGCCGCCCCAGAAATTACCGTTGTTATTCCAACCGCCATAGGGGTTATTGCCCTGACCATTCATCTGACCCCAGGGCAGATTAATAGTGAGCTGCGGTTGATTGGAATTGTTAGCCGGAGTGCTACCTGAACCGGAGCCCTTGTTGGCCGAGTCGGTCGGGCTGGGCGCGCCTGGTTGTGGGGCGACTGACCCACTGGGGCCGCCATTGCCACGGTTGCTTCTGGCGCGGGCAGCGGCCATCACCTGCGGCATGCCTTTCACAAAATCATCCTTGCTCAATTGCGTGAGCTTGTTGGCTTCCATATATTGTTGCCAAGCTGCCTTCGAGCCTCGCATGTCGGGAATATCGTCGATCGTGAGAACGCCCTTCTTATTTTTGTCGAGCATGTCAAAGATGGAAGCGGGATCAAACCCACCGCCTCCGCCGGGTCGGGCCTGCCAACCACCTCCGCCGGGAGGACCCCCTTGCTGAGATTGGCCTTCGCCGGGTCCAAGGAGAACGACCGCCAGCAAGCCCGCGCCCAAGAAAAGTAGCTTCTTCATTTCGGTTCGCCCTTCACGCTCGCGGAGGTCTTGTCCAAGCTCCGCAGTATCGAACCCCAAGGTGTGGCCGGATCTTCCCTGACAGTAGTACAGTCGTAGGGATTGTAACCCTCCGCCGCGCCCCAGTCACGCAATCTCAGCAATTTTTAATATCTGCGCCAGGTCTATTTCCGTTCACTAATGGGCCGGACGCTGCGGCGACCCGGTCCGGTGTAGCGAGCCCTGGGCCTGATGATGCGATTATGATCGAGTTGCTCGATGACGTGAGCACTCCAGCCGGTGACGCGCGACATGACGAAGATCGGGGTGTAAAGCGGCGTCTCCAGCTGAAGGGCATGGTAAAGGCGCCCGGCCGGCCAGTCGAGGTTGGGGAACAGCTTTTTCTCGGCAGCGAGCACGCGCTCGATGATGTCGGCGGTTTCCTCCCAGCGAAGATCGCCGGCTTTTTCGGCCGCCTGCCGAGCGTAGGTCTTGAGGATGCCCGCGCGGACGTCTCCGGCCTTGTAGACGCGATGGCCGAAGCCCATGATCTTCTCCTTGCGCGCCAGGGCGTCGCGGATCCATTTCTCCGCCGTCGCCGGGCCGCCGGCGGTGCGCAGCATGTCCATCACTTTCTCATTGGCGCCGCCATGCAACCGGCCCTTGAGTGCACCGATGGCGCCGACCACGGAGGAGTGCAGGTCGGACTCCGTGGAGCAGATCACCCGGGCCGTGAAGGTCGAGGCATTGAACTCGTGCTCGGCATAGAGAATGAGCGACACGTCGAGTGCCCGGACGGCGTCAGCGGCCGGCTCGGCGCCATTGAGAATGTAGAGGAAGTTGGCAGCGGTTCCACGATCGCCTCGTGGCGCCAGCGCAGGCAGCGACTTGCTGACGTGGTAGTAGCCGGCAACCACCAGTGGAATCTGCGCCACCAGGCGTTCGGCCTTGCGAACGTTGGCATCGTGCGAGTTGTCGTTGACCTCAGGGTCGTAATGCGCAAGGACGCTGACC
>DASZFN010000009.1:0-7134 GCA_035939715.1 Gemmataceae bacterium
AAGCATCGAAGGTTTCCTGCGAGTCGAGTGCATGCTCGGCCAGCTTTTGCAGCTCCGGATCGAGGCTGGCTGTCTCGGCGGGCGGCGTGGCCGCGGACGGCGCCTTGTCCGTAAACCTGAGGTTCGCCGGCGCCGCATCGAAGTAGCCGATCATCATCTCTTCCCAAGTCTGCTCGCCCCAGCGCACCCGCTCATTCGGATTGGGGTTCGAGAAATTGCTCCTGGAGTTGTTGTAATTCGCCAAGCAACGCAGAATCGTTCCCTTGGGCAGAAGCTTCGGCTTGTCCAGCACATAGGTCATCTGCCAGTTGAAGTCATAGTGCGGCACGTCCAGCAGAATTTCCTTTTCGCCATTGGGATAGGTCGCCTCGTATTTGAAGGTCTTGCCGCGCAGATGGGTGTGCGGCATCAGCGTCAACACCAACGTGTCCTGCTCGATCTTCTTGGTCGATTCAATGGGATAGTCGTCCGTGTTGGCAGGGATGGTGAAGTTGTGATTGACGGCCATGTCGGTCATGACTTCTTGCTTGACCGTCTTGGGGTCGGCGAACATCAGCGCCAGGCTGGTCTGGTCGCTTTCCGGCTTGCCCGTCGGCGTGTAGTGGACCTGGATCAGCAGTCGCGAGCCCGCGGGCACGCGCTTGGCCATGCCGTCAGGCAGCGTCATCGGCGAAGCGCCGGGCACGTTGGACACCAGCCAGTCGGAAATGAAACCCTGCCGCGTGCGTCCCATGTTCGGCCTTCCCGGAGGCTGCACGAACACCAGCACATGATGCACTGCCGGCCGGCAACCGGGACGCACCTCCGCAGCCTTGACCCATTTATCTTCCTTGAAGCCCGGATCGATCACAAAAAACTGGTAGGGCACCGTTCCTTCCGCAGGCACCGCGAACGGCTTGGCGATCGTCAGCACGACATCCGGATTCGGGATGCGCCAGCCGTGCAGCGTCTCCTTGACCTTCGGTAGTTCGCTGAGATCGCCTCGCGGAGCGTCGGCATCGATCCACTTCAAGATCAGTTGCCGCTCCTCCTCTGGCAGGTGGCTGTCGTTGGAGAAGTGGCCGTACTTAGGATCGGCGAACCACGGCGGCATGCGCCGCTCCTTGACCACGTCCCGTATCGTCTCCGTCCAGCCGATCACTTCATCGTAGGTGGTTAGCGCGAACGGGCCGATCTCTCCGGGCTGATGGCATTCCACGCAACGTTTCTGCAGAATCGGCGCGATGTGCCGGGCGTAGGTGATTTCGCCGCCCTTGGCCTCTTGCCGCACCCGGCCGATGAAGCAGCCCGGAGCCTCGGTCGTCTTCTGGCTCACCTCTTTGCCGTCAAGCAATTCCTTGAGGGCCTGGACCAGCTCGCGATGCGTCGCCTTGGGCCGGGAGAAGCCGATGCCGTACTGGTCGTCGATCCGCCCCCAGTAGCGCACCACGCGCTGTTCGTCGAGCACAAACACTTCCGGCGTACGCAGCGCACCCAGTTGGTCGGCAAGGACGTTGCCCACGTCCTTCAGAATCGGAAACTCGATGTGGTTCACCCTGGCGTAGTGGTCGATCGCGCTAAACGAATCTTGCTGGTTGGAATTGATGCCCACAAATGCCACGCCCTTGGCATCGTATTCCTTGGCCAGGGCCGCCAGGCGCGGACCGTACAGCTTGGCCAGCGGACACTCGGTGCCAAGGAACGCCAGCACGACCAGCTTGCGGTCGGCAAATTGGTCGAGCGACTTGTCCGCGCCCCGGTAGTCGCGCAGCTTGAAGCTGGCGACCTTCTTGCCGATGGGCGACGGCTTCTCCGGAGCATCGGCCAGGGCAACACTGGGGATCAGGGCAATGGCAAGACTTAACAAAACCTTCATCGATGGGGTCCTCTTCCAAACCAGGGCGAGCGAATTTCCCGAACTATGTTTATAACAGCGCCGCCGGCGAAAGCGCGTACACCAAGCCGTTTTTTTCAATATTAAGCCTGCTCTTTCAGCTGTCGCGCGAACCCTGGCACACGGGTCCGACCCTGACGGACAAAGTCTATTCGTTCTCGCATCGTTAATCTTATTTTTCCCGGTTCCTTTTTGACCGGGGCAACAGTATGTCCTATGCTTTCGGTGCTGCCCAGGCGATGAATTTCCCCATCTGGTTTCCCCTCTTAGACGAAACCATCTCCGCCCTGGTTCGCAGCTCCGATCCTCTATCGGCAATGCGCGCCGTCCGCGCGCTCTTACCCGTCCTAATTCCCGCGCTGCGGGAAACGAGTTAACCGGAACCCCGAGAGCTGGTGCTTTCGGGCCCGCTGCCAGGCCACAACGGTTGTGGCCTCCGTGAGGTTTGAGTGCTCGGTCCGTATTTTTCAGGGACCACAGAAAGGGGATCCGCCATGTTCGAAAAACTGACTCGCCATGTTGTGGCATTCGTGAAGGCTGAAGACGGTCCAACCGCGGTGGAGTACGCCGTGATGCTGGCCCTGATCATCGCCGTCTGCATTGCCGCCATCACCACGCTCGGCCAGAACGCCAACGCCACGTTCACCACCGTTGGCTCGGCTGTCAACACCGGCAGCTAGGCCTGAATTGGGCGCATAAAAAACGCCGCTCTCCGTGACGGGGGCGGCGTTTTTTCTATTGCCGGCGCTCGGAGACGCCGGCGGATAGGGCCCGCAGAAAGGCGGCCAGATCCTTGACTTCGGACTTCGCCAGGCCAAGCGGCTGCACGGCGGGATCAAGGTTAGGGTTCTTGCCGCCGCCGCCATTGTAGAATTCCACGACGTCCTCCAGCGTGGCCAGGCTGCCGTCATGCATGTAGGGCGCGGTGGCGGTCAAACCGCGCAACGAAGGCGTCTTGAAACGGCCGCGGTCAGCCTCTTGCCGGGTGACTTCATAGCGCCCGCGATCGGCCGGCGTTTTGCCCCAGCTGACTCCCGTGTTGTGAAAACCCTCGTCCGTGAAGTTGGACCCCGAATGACACCGCCAGCAGCGGGCACGGCTCTCGTATAGCCAGAGCCCGTGACGTTCACTGGCGCTCAGGGCCTGAACCTTGCCGGTGCGGAACTGATCGACGGGCGTGCCGCCGCTCAACAACACGCGCTCGAAGCTGGCCAGCGCTCTGGCAAGATTGACTGCGGTTACACCCTCCGCGAAAGCGTTGCGAAACTGGGACTCATATTCCTGATTGGCCCGCAAGCGCTTGACGGCTTCATTGACGGTCGCCCCCATTTCGAGAGGACTGGCGATGGGATGCAGGGCCTGCGCCTCGAGCGTGGCCTCCCGGCCGTCCCAGAAGAAAGCCGCGCCATAAGCACGGTTCAGAAGCGAGGGCGCATTGCGCTTTCCTTTCTTGCCGGCAATACCCACCGCTAACGGCGTAGGGCCGGCGAAGCCATGATCGGGGTGATGACAGCTTGCGCATGAGACGCTACGGTCTGCGGACAGGATCGGATCGAAGAAGAGCTTGCGGCCGAGACGGACTTTGGCCTCGGTGAGAGGATTGTCCGCCGGCACGGGCCGCTTGCTTTCCAGCCCCAGGGGAATTTCGGTCAACGAGAGTTTGTCGGGCAAGGTGTCCCTGGGAGGAGCCGGCGGCCCTGCCGCCGGCAGCGGCAGAAAGCAAACGGCCAGGATCAGCACGCAGAACAGGCATTTCGGCGACATGGGGTTAGTTTACCAGGGACTACAGTCGCTGCAAATTGTGCCAGCTAATTGTCGGCGCTTCTTTGCATGGCCAAGTTTTCTGACCTAGGGTTGGATTATCGGTTGGAGAAGTTACCCCCGAGCCGTGGCAAGCCGGCGCGGCCATTTTGCACAAACCTGCCCGTGGGGCCCGTGGCGCCCTCCTGCCCAAGAAAGTGAGAATCCCATGTGCCAGCAGACCAGAGGCAAAGTATTGGCCGATTGCCCGAGCAAGGAGCAGCGCGGTTCTGCGATGCCGTCCCTGGAATGCAATGTCGCCGACGTGGTCCACATTTCCACGGACGAACTGGAAGTCGTTTTGGCCGGCAGCCCACGCATCGGCGGACTGCTGACTCTGCACCTGTCTCGCGATACCGAGCACTCGCCTACCATCGTGGCCCGGGTCACCGCCGTAAGGGCGCAGCCGCAAGGCGGCTGGCTGGTGCACTGCAAGCCTGTCCTGCCTCTGACGAAATCCCATCTGGGGACCTCGCTTCGGCCATGCGTTGCCTGATTCGCAGAAGGTAGAACGGAATTCATTCCGTTCAGCACCGCGAGAGCCCCGGGAACGGCCCCGTGCTGGAACGGAATGAATTCCGTTCTACGAGACCCGCCGCCAAGAAACATTTCACTCTGCCCGTGCCATCCAGTATGATAAGAAGGCGGTCCCCAGCGACCCCCATCGCCCAGCCACTCAAACTGGAGCCAACAATCATGGCATGGCTTAGAAAATCCGTGGGGATGCTGCTGCTGTCTATTTGGCTTATTGCCAATGGACTCATAGTGCTGTTCTCCCTTACCTTTTCGGGAATCGGCACGGTCATGGCAATCCTGGCCATCGCAGCAGGCGTCCTGATTATCCTGGACCGCTAGGTAGCTGCCGATCTGTGCGGGCAGAGGCTACTCAAGCTGGCAATCGCTTGCGCAGCAACGGGAAGTCCCCGCGCCTGTGGGGAGCGTTCCTGCCGCAGAAGAAGCCCGTTCCTAGAATATCGGCGAATTTGGCATGACAGACATCTGTCAATGCTGTCCCGGCCTCGGCATGATCTGCCGTCATAAAGCGCACGCAAACGAAAGCCTGTGAGTGTTTTGCTGCCGCCATAATTCGCGGTAGGCACGCTCTTTGCTAGAGGGTGAGGGGCCCGCGGATCCCAGTCTTTCTCTGCAATCACATGTCACCTGGTATGGAGAGGGCACGGCAATGCACAACTTGATCTTGGTTACGGCGCTGCACCTTGGTTTGGCAATCCCCGCTCAAGCAGGAGATGGCTCTGCCCCCAGGGCTGCCGCCGTCAAACCACAGCCCTTCGCGGCAGACATGGTGCTGCGCTGGAACACGGCGGCACTCGATGCGATTCGCAAAGAACGCACACCACCCCCCGTCGCCGCCCGCAATTTGGCCATCTTGCACGTCGCCATCTTTGATGCCGTGAATGCCATCACCGGCAAGCACAAGCATTACCTGGTGGACATCAGGCCGTTGGCCGGTGCCTCCCCGGAAGCTGCCGCAGCCGCCGCGGCGCATCGGGTGCTCGTGCAACTTTATCCCGCCGAGCGGGCCACATTCGACAAAGTGCTTTCAGAGTCAATGGCCGGCGGGGCGGACGGCAATGGCAAGACCTTTGGCAGGGACCTCGGCCATTTCGTCGCCGGACGCGTGCTCGCCTCGCGAAACGAGGACGGCATGGAACTGGTGGTCGCCTACGCGCCCCAGGCCGCGCCGGGTGTCTGGCAGCGCACGCCACCCGATTTCGCTGAGCCGGTTCTCCCCCACTGGCCGCAGGTCAAACCTTTTGCCATGGGCCGCGACAAGCCACTGCATCCCAAGGACCCGCCGCGCCTTACGGATCCAGAATATGCGACCGCGTTCAGCGAGGTGAAGGAGCTGGGCGCGGTAAACAGCCTGACACGTACCAAGGACCAGACAGAGATTGCCCACTTCTGGGCAGACGACGCCGGCACCTGCACCCCGCCCGGGCATTGGAACCTGATCGCGCAGACGGTGGCACGGCAAAAGGGTATGACGCTTGCCGAGAACGCGCGGCTCTTCGCCCTCCTGAACGTGGCTTTGGCCGATGCCGGCATTCTCTGCTGGGACTGCAAGTACAAGATCAGCTACTGGCGGCCCGTGACGGGCATTCGCAACGCCGTGCAAGACGGCAATCCCAAGACCAAGGCTGATGCGGCCTGGACGCCGTTGCTGCGCACGCCGCCGTTCCCATCCTACACCTCCGGCCACAGCACCTTCAGCGGCGCGGCCGCCACAGTCCTGACCGACCTCCTTGGCGACCACGTTCGCTTTCAGACTACGTCCGATAGCCTGCCTGGCGTGACGCGCTCTTTCGACAGCTTCTGGGCAGCGGCGAATGAAGCCGGCCGCAGCCGCATCTACGGCGGCATTCACTGGGAATTTGATAATTCGGAAGGCCTGTCCCTTGGCAAATCCCTGGGCCGTGTGGTCTGTCGCGAGTACCTGGTCGCCCTTGACGCAAAACCCGGCGCACGATGAGTGCGCAAGAACCGGGTAAGAAACAGGGCTGCGAAGCCCTGTCTCCTTATCCGGACAGGCCCTGCGCTCAACAGAGCTATTCCGGCAGTTTGGTAATCCTGAAATCGGAAAAACGCATCCAGTGCTCGGCTGTAGCTGGGCCGTTATAGCACTGCAGGCTGATCTTTTCGTCCGGCCCGGCGGCCAGCTTACCGCGCGCCGCCGTTTGGAAATCCCCCTTGGCGCCGGGGCGATACTGCGCCACATATTCATCCTTGCTTACGATCAGGCGGAGTTGCACGAGCAGGTCTTCGGCAGGCTTCTTTCCGGGAATGACATACAGTTTCTGATCGATGAACTCATGGACCAGTTTGAATACGGGTTTGCTGCCTTGATACCAGGTCAGCCCTGCTTGCTCGTACTGCTGGGAAGGAGAAGCTGTAAACTCGATCGTCACGTCGATCGCAAACTTTCCCTGCGTGCGATCGGGAGCCTTGCGCACAAGGGCGTTCTTCACGGTGGCGGCCAGCCCCGGCTCCACGCGAATCTCCAGCCCCTGGTCGGAATGCCGCCAGGTCTTGGGATTCTCCCTCAGCCATTCCCAGCCTTCACCCAGCTTGCCCTTCAAGGAATCTTCGAAGATCACCTCCGGCTCGGCAGCGCGGGCAAAGGCGTGTGCGCCAAGAAGCAGAAACAATACGAAGCAGCTTTCTCTCATGAAACCCTCAAGCAAATGCCGTCTGCATGATTGGTCGTTGGTCATTATAGGCTCTCGGCGACCTGGTGCCGCGTCTGGAATCCAGAGCAAATGGTTTGACAATTGCAGACCCGGCTGTCAGATTGTGAGAAGCATAGATATCGCTGAGCCTGCCCTTGTTTAGGCTTCCCACCGACGCGGTTGTCCTGCGGCCCGTTTGCAATCTTACAGGAGAGCGAGCATGCGGCGCGTTTCGCGATGCTTGGTTCAAGCAGGGATGCTCCTCCTGATGCT
>DASZFN010000010.1:0-20272 GCA_035939715.1 Gemmataceae bacterium
ATCCCAAGAACCCGACTCTATTCTCAGTTCCAAACTGCTACGGAGATCCTACGGCTTCTTGTCCTCAGGCGCGGCGCGCAGTTCGATTCGGGTATTGCTCTTGTCGTTCGATTCGATCAGGTTCTTGACCTTGTCGCGATACTGTTCGGGCACCTTGTCGACGCTTTCGTACTTATCGGTTTGGTTGCCGTCCTGGATTTGAACCTGGCTGACCTTGGACTTGCCGTCTGTTACCGTGCCGGTCACGGTGATGATGAGCGAACCTTCCTGATGCCGGGTGGTGAAGCGGTCGCCCGTGCGGAAATTGCTGGTGATCACCGTGTGCGCATTCATGCCCGGCTGCACGCCCAGGCCGCCGCCAAAACCAAGGCCAGGCCCCGGTCCTTCGCCGCCGAGCCGCGGCGCCATGGGTACCATCGGGACGCCTTGCATGGGGTTGGCGTTGAAGCCTTGAAAACCGGGCATCCCACCAAAGCCCTGGGCCATGTGCTTCGACTCCGGGAGAATGATGCCCTTGATGGTCTCCTTCTTGCCCTTGCGCAGTACGACGGCGTCGACCGTGGCGCCGGCCTTCATATCCTGCATGGTGTGGATCAGGCGGCTGGCTTCATTGGCGACCGATTTGCCGTTAAACTCCAGGAGAATGTCATGCTCCTTGATGCCTGCCTTGGCGGCGGCGGAATCGGCTTGCACGTGCGTAACCACCAGGCCTTTGCCCTTGGGCAGATCGAGTTGATCGGCCAGAGTGGCATCCGGCGTCTGCAGCATGACGCCGAGCCGGCCGCCGCCGAAGCCGCCAAAAGCCATGCCCCCCTGCCCCATGGCGCCGGCCATGCCCATCCCTTGCATGGGCTGCATCTGCTGCATGCGCTTGAGCATTTCTTCGCGCATCTTCATGATTTGTTCGCGCATCTTTTCCGCATCCACTCCCGGCGGGACATCGAGGTTGCCATCGAGAAACGGCAGTGGATCCGGCTTCTTGGCCGGCTCGTCCTTCTTGGGAAGCGGGTTGGCCTTTCCGGGTTGAGGAACAGGGGCGGCAGCCGCCGTCGCACTTGTCGAGGGCGCGGCCTGGGCCTGGAACGTTACGCCGGCGATCAGGACCGCCAGAGCCAGCAAGACGCCCGCGGCGCTAAAGGAAAGCCATCGCGGACAATGCTTGTGCACGGCATGGGGAGACTTGAGCAGCATGGTAATCCTCCGAAATAGGTCTGACGAATGGCCGGATACGCCAGTCGTCCCAACAGGGACCGCTGGTGCGGCGTTGAAACTGATCAAGAACTGGGCGTAATCTTCGGCGTTGCTTGCTTGCTGTGTGGCGGCGGCGTCGGCAATGTACTCCTGGCACAGGCGGATCTGCCGCCGCAGCGACCAGAACCATGGCACGTAGAAATACAAAACCTGCCCGAGGCCGAAGAGGAAGCAGGCCCAGGCGTCGCGGCGCTCGATGTGCGTGAGCTCATGAGCAAAAATCCAGGGCAAGCGGGCTCGACCCTCTTTTTCGCAAAGTCTCTCCGGCAGCACCACTGTGGGCCGCCACAGACCGCAACTGATCGGCGCATGCAAGTGGGGAGAGATCAGAAGCCGAGGCGCCCGCGGCAGATGTTTGGTCATGTCAACGAACAGCAGAGCTACCTCGTCCGGCGCGGCCCGCGACTCGCCGAGCAAACGCCAGAGCGCGACATGCGCGAACAACCAGCGCAGCAGCAGCAAGACGGCGGTAACAAAATATGCGGCGGTGAGCCCACCGAGCAGACTCCTTCGCCAACTGTGGTCAGGGGAGCTAAAGTGTGCCCCGGCCCTTCCACTGGAAAGGTCGAGGGGCTCTTTGACGACTTGCTGCGCGGCGGCTACACCGGAGGCGGGGTCCATGTGCTGGGTTCCCTGGATTTCTCCTGAAGGCGCCAGCGCCAGAACCGTGTCGGCGTCATGGGTTGGCAGAGCTAGTTGCTGAGCAGCAATATCTTGCTGTCCGAAATATTCCGGCTCCTGCTGAGCGCGCCGCTGGTGGCTTGCGTTCAGTGCCGGAGCGGCTTCTGTCCCGTTGACCGGATTGCCGGACAACTCTGTTTCTCCAGGCAGAAGCGGAAGGACAAACCAGGACGGACCGAAACTGAGAATGGCCACGAGAATCGCGGCGGCCACCCCCCAGTCGCCGATTTGCTGTCGCCAGGACGGCTGCCGGCAGCGCCGCAGCCACAGCAGAGCGACGAGCAAGAGCATGCTGCCGCCGGCCGCGCTGTGCAGCAGCCAGGCGCCGAGAGTCGTGCCGCTGCCGCTCATGGGTTGCTCCCTGCCGTCCGCGTGGTCCTGATTGCCTTGCCCGCTGCTCGCTTACTCCTGGCCTCTGCAATCATGTCTTGCATGCGCTCGAGTTCATCCTTGCCGATCTGTTCCGAGCGCAGCAGACTCAGGACTAGCTGATCGGCGGCGCCGTCAAAGACGCGTTCGAGAAACCGGGCGGCGCTCTGATCGCGGCTGAAGCGCGGGCTGTACACGAAGGTCCGCCCTTCCAGGCGATGCCTCACCAGGCCTTTGTCCTCCATGATCCGCAGCAAGGTCTGTACGGTATTGTAGGCCACCTTCTCATCCCGCTTCTCCCGCGCCGCCAGCTGGCTCTGCACGACACGAACACTGCTCGGCCCCATTTCCCAGAGGACCTTGAGGATCTCCATCTCGCGCGGCGTCGGGGTCGGTGCGTCACTCATGAGCGCAGCTCCAACGAAAAGTTTAAGCCTAAATCTTTAGGTATTAGAACCGCCCCGAGAATCCCTGTCAAGCGAAAAGCCTGGAACTTTGTCAGCGTTGCGCCACGTCGAAGTATTCCTGGCTTTCGGCGAATCCCACCTCCAACCGAAAAGTGTCCAGAGCCTGGCTCGTCCAATGAGCCACTTCGGCCGACGGCGGAGCGGCGGAACGTTTGAGGAGATTGGGAAGATACGGTTCAAAAGGGAACGGCACAAGACTCGGATCACCGAAAAATGTGCGCACTGCGCCATTGCGATACTCCGGCGCGTTGAAAATGCCCGCAACCACGCCGTTGCGGCCGGCTTGCGCCAGGACGTTGAGCCAGAAGTTGACTTCGTTGTCGCCGGCGTCGCGGTTGAGCAGCAAACTATACAAGGCACGCACGAAATTGGTATTGGCGTCTGGGGAACCGATGAGTGCATTCGCCTGGTTGGCAAATTCCGCGGAGCTGAGAAAAGCAGCCGCCAACTGTTCTTCCGTGTGCCCGACCGCCAGGAAATTCACCCAGGCTTGCTCACCGCTTGCGTCAGCCGGCCGGCCCAGAAAGCGCTGGTAGAAGCTGTCCACCACGCGCGTAAGCGCCTCCGGGGAGTGAGCGATGGCAGCGGCCACACCGGCCCTACCGGACTGGGGAATCCCGGCGACCCAACTTTCGATTTCGCCCAGGCTGCCACCGCGGCCGAGGAAATCACTGTACAAACTCTGCACAAAGCGCTCGTTGGCCTGCTGCCAGATGTAGGTCAAAGGCGTCGCCTGCGCGCTGGCGCCGGCCTCAGGCAGTCCGTACATGTCTTCCAGTGTGCGCAGCACATCAAAGTGATTCATCGTCACGTCATAGGCGCCCGGCGTGACCATCGGTCCGAAAAAGATTGTCGGGATGTGGTTATTGATGCCGGAGTCCTCGTCCCAGGTCACGATCAGCAAGCTGTTATTGGCTTGTGCCCATCGAGCATAGCCGTTCAGATCGGCCTGCAGCCAGGCATCGCCCTGCTGGATGGTGCCCGTGTGCATGTCGTCGGCGATGTTGGGGACGACGATCGATACGGTGGGGAGCTGCGAAAAATCCGCCGGGAAATAGCCGGCAAAGGGCATATTTTCCGAAGGCGGCACATTGGTAAAGTTAACCCACGGGTTGTGCTTGGCGTAATAAAGGCCTTGAAACGAAGCGCCCGTGTAGCCGACGAAAGGCAGGCTCTCCGAATAGCCGGCAAACGACAGGCCTGCGCCGTTCAACTCGCTGGCCAGGTTGGCAGTGGTGAATCGGTGCGGGTAGGAATCATCGGTCACGCCCTGGTTGGAACCGGAGAACAGATCGAGATAATTGGGCTGGCTGGGGTGCGTGATGGCGAACGAGTTGGTGATGAGCGCGCCCTGGCGGGCCAGGGCATTGATGTAGGGGGCGCTGGGCGCGCCGATAATTTGCGAATAATTCTGATTTTCCTCGATCACCAGGACCACATGGCTGGGCCGCGGCAACGGGGACGGCACGAGCCGGGCTTCCAGCGCCTCAACCAGGAGACGGACGCTTCTGGGCCGACCAGCAGTCGATTCCCGGCTTCGCATTATTTGGCCTCAGGGTTCTATTTGCCGGATTTTGGCTCGGGCACATAGCGCTGGATTCGGTAACGGTCGGCATTGTCGCGCAGCCATTTCTGGGCCGCCGCCGGGTAGTCCTTCGGGGACGCGGGCTCCGTCCAGCCGTCCGCTTCGGTCAGGCCAAGCCACAGGAACAAATTGAGCGGCGCCATGGGCGAAGCGGCGGCTTCCTCCGACCAATCACCTGTCTGAAGCGCAGCCAGAATCAGTTTGCTCTGCGCGTGATCGATCGACTCGGTTGGCGGCTTCCCATCATAGACCTGGCGCGGCGTGCGGTAACGAAACAGCAGCATGGCCGCAGTCAAGCGGCGATCTTCACCCTCTTTTGCCTGGAGGCCAGCGCCTGGCGCCTCCAGCAACCTGGCACAGCGTTTGACGAGCGCCAGGTCTGCGCTGTAGTTCTTTTCGGTGGCCTTGTCCATGAGGTCGTATGAGGCCTGAGCTATCCAAAAGGCCTCATCCGGATGCTTGCGCAAAAAGAAGCAGCCCTCCTGGTTCACGACCAATTCGATTTGCGCATAGCGCCGATAACGTCCCGGCACTCCACTCCCCGGCGGCGCGTAGCCGACGCGTATTTCTTTTTGCTCCTTGTCGCCCACGATCATCGCTTGCACCGAGAGCACAGCGATCTGATACGGGATCTTTCCGACTCCGGGTATCTTCAGAGACGGAGCGGCGCGAAGCAGTCCTGCTTCCAGAGCCTTGACCTTGCCGACGACAACGCAATCAGCCAGGGCGACGCGCTGCGGGATAGGCGGCTTGGTGCTCGGAATGACGGCCCGGGCGTGACCGCCGTCCCCCAGCACGGCCAAGGCAGCGAGAACCATGCACCCCTGAATCGGAAAATGCTGCATCGCTTTCTCCGCATCGAGGGCGACAGCCGCCATCTTATGCAGAAGCAGAACCATTTTGCCAGAAGATTTTTGTTGACGTGCCGGCCGGCACGCTATTTAATCGATCCGAGAACTCCGCCGCACATGTCCTATTCCCGCATTTGAGGTGAACCATGGCGAGATTTCAGCGTGTCTTACGCATCTGCACGGGTGGGGGATTTACGCTCATCGAGCTCCTCGTCGTCATCGCCATCATAGCCATCCTGATCGGCCTGCTCTTGCCCGCGGTGCAACGCGTGCGTGAAGCGGCCAACCGCACCAGGTGCGCCAACAACCTGAAACAATTCGGCCTGGCCTGTGTCAACTATCACGACAGCACAGGACTGTTCCCCCCTGGCAGCCAGTGCTTGCCCAATGGTCCTACCTGGGCCCAGCTCGACTGGGGCGCCAACAAGGGAACCTGGCTGATCTTCACACTGCCCTACATGGAAGAAGACAGTCTTTTCCGGCAGATACCAAACCTGTACGTGCCGCACTTCGATTCTATTGGGGCGGCGGAACAGGCGGGGGTGCTGCCCAAGGTCTTCTCCAACATGCGCTGCCCGAGCGACGGCACCGATCTGCGCGCGCCGTTATGCAACTACGTCGGCAGTCTCGGCCCGCAGTGTCTGGACGACAAGTGCGGCTATAACCCCTTCATGCAGTATTGCAACAAGCCGCAGTGGGGCTATTCGACCAGTGCGGACGACGCCAGCACCAACGACACGGCGCAATGCCGGGGCCTCTTTAGCAGGGGCGGCGCCAAGATCCGCCTCAACGACGTCCTGGACGGCACCTCCAATACCTTTCTGCTTGGCGAATCCTTACCGCGCCAGAACGCGCACATGCTCTTTACGGCCTGGTACACGCTTTACGGCTCGCAGGTGGATTCGACGATCATCCCCATTAACTATCCCATTAGTGAAACGGACGAGAGCTGGTGCGGCCAGGCATCCGCCGGTCCGGCCCATTCCATGTTCAACAACAATGTGTCCTGGGGTTTCAAGTCGCGCCATCTGGACGGCGTCAACTTCGTTTTCGTTGATGGCTCGGTCCACTTTATTGATAAGAACATCGACCACCGAACATATCAGCTGCTTGGCTGCCGGCACGACAATCAGCCGGTGATTATCCCATGATGGCGGAAGCGAGTAATACGGTCATGCGAATAGCCCGAATCTTCTCTGGAACGGCAGTGCTTCTCCTGCTGGTTGCGGGGTGCAATGCAAGATTCAAGACCGTGGAAGTCAAGGGAACCGTCTTACTCGACGGTCAGCCGTTGACCGGAGCCACCGTTCTGTTCATGCCCGAAGACAGCAAGGGGCGTGCGGCGAGTGGTCTTACGAACCGTGAGGGTAGTTTTCTGCTCACGACTTACAAGGAAAAGGACGGCGCCCTGCCCGGCAAGTATCGCGTGCTGATTACCAAGACCGAGGCGATCGCAGCGCCGCCTGCGAAGCTGAAACCGGGCGATGAGAAGAGCGTTACGGAGCATTACCGGGACCTTCGATCACGAAAGAATCGCAAATCGAACGTGCCGCCACTGTATGGCAGCGAGGACACTTCCCCTCTGGAGTGTACGGTGCCGCCCGGCAAGAAGGTGGTATTCGAGCTGAGCACTAAGGAGGCGAAGTAGTTTCACGCGGATGCGTCCGGCAACATTCGCCGAAGCGTCTCGAGAGTGTCCGCGTCCTGAGCTTTCTTGTCGGTGCGCCAGCGCAGCATGCGCGGGAAGCGCACGGCCAGGCCGGATTTATGGCGTGTCGAACGCTGGATGCCTTCGAACGCCAGCTCAAAAACCAAATCCGGCTGTACCGTCCGCACCGGTCCGAATTTCTCCAAGGTATGCCTGCGCACGAAGGCGTCCACCTGGCGAATCTCCTCGTCCGTCAGGCCGGAATAGGCCTTCGCTACCGGCACCAGGCGGCCGTCTTCCCATAGGCCAAAGGTGTAATCCGTGAGCAGGCTGGCGCGCTTGCCGGAGCCAGGCTGGGCATAAATCAGAACGGCGTCAATTGTAAACGGGTGGACCTTCCACTTCCACCAGTCGCCCCGCTGTCTGCCAACACGGTAGGGAGAGGAACGGCGCTTGAGCATGATGCCCTCGACGTTTCGAGCACGGCTCGTCTGCCAAACCTCCGTCAATGCCTCCCAGGCGCCGGCGGCGATGAGCGGTGAAACCAGCAACCGGGCATCGCCGAGATCGCTGATGACCTGCTCCAGGCGCGCGCGGCGCTCGGCCAGGGGGAGCGGGCGCATGTCGCTGCCGCCCTGCTCCAGCAGATCGTAAGCCATCAAAACGACTGGAACGTCTTGCAGGATTTTCTTGCCAAGTGCCTTGCGGCCGATGCGGCGTTGCAATTGGCCGAACGGCAGGACGGCGCCGTTTCTCCACGGCAACAGCTCGCCATCGATGGCGGTGCCGTCGGGCAGTCGCGCTGCCGCGTCGGCGACCTCGGGATAGCGTTCGGTAACCAATTCCTCGCCACGCGACCAAAGGAAAGTCTGCCCGCCGCGGCGAAGGAGTTGAGCACGGATGCCATCCCATTTCCATTCTGCTTGCCATTCCGCCCGCGCGCCGAGTTCAGCGACGGCGCCTTCCAGCGGGTGGGCGAGGAAGAACGGATACGGCCGGCTTATGTTGGCCTCGCCCGTGCCGCCGGCGCGCAGCCGTTCGTAAAAGTCGATGCCTGGCTCCCAATCGCCCATCAGGCGCTGAGCAATGACGGCAGCCTCCAGACCGCTGACAGCGGCCAGGGCCCGCGTCACAAGTTGCTGCGAGACACCCACGCGGAAGGCACCGGTGAGCAACTTGTTCCAGGCAAAGCGTTGCCGCCGGTCCAGCTCTGTCCACGCCTTCAGCACGGCCTGTTTTTGCATCTCTTCCGCGACACCACGAAGCGGCAACAAGCGCTCCTCGATCCAGTGGCTAAGCGGAAGATTGCTAGACTCCAGGGCCGACGGCAAGATGAGAGAAATGGTTTCGGCCAGGTCGCCGACGGCGTGGTAGCTTTCCTCGAAGAGCCAGTCGGCGATGCCGCTTGCCTCCACAGCCCATGCCGCCAGTTTGCGCGGCGCTACCACCTGGCGCGGCCGACGGCCGATAAGAAAGTAAACGGCCCAGGCGGCGTCCGCGGCTCCGGCGCTGGCGAAATAACGGCTCAGAGCGGCCACCTTCTCGCTGGTCTTATTGGTCTCATCGAGAGCGGCGTACAGGTCGGCGAAGGCTTTCATTCCGCCACCTCCACGTCCGGTACATCGTCCGTTGCATCATCGCGCTCGCCTTCAAACTGTGTCGGCACAGCCTGTGCGTCCAAACCCCTTTCACAAAGCCATCGGGCGAGGACCTCGGAATAGCCATGCGTGATCCGGATCTTCTCCGCGCCGGTCGCCTCAATGGCCTGCAGCAAGCCCGGCCAGTCCGCGTGGTCGGAAAGAACGAAGCCGCGGTCGACCGCGCGACGCCGGCGCGTGCCCCGGATTTGCATCCAACCAGAGACGAAGCCGGTGGACGGCGCGTTGAACCTTCGCATCCAGAGCGAACCTTTGGCCGATGGAGGCGCGACAATCAAGGCCCCATCCCACGGGCCGCTGCGTGGCATATCCGCTGTGGCACGCGTGCCGGCCAGATTAATGCCGCCGGCTCGGTAGGTGGCGTTGATCCGTTCCACGGCGCCATGCGTAAAAACGGGACCGATGCTCGTGTCAATTTGCGCCAGCACTCGCTGCGCTTTACCGAGCGCGTACGCGAATAGTAGGCTAGGCCGGCCGGCTTCCCGGTTGCCGCGCCACCAGTCGTGAATGTCGGCCAGCACCGCCGCCTCAGTCGGCCAGCGGTAGATCGGCAGGCCGAAAGTGGATTCGGTGACAAAGGTATGGCAAAGCACGGGCTCAAAGGCTCCGCAGGTGGGATCTGCCTCAAGCTTGTAATCGCCGGAGACAACCCATACTTCTCCCTGGTGCTCGATGCGGATCTGCGCCGAGCCAAGGATATGCCCGGCCGGATGGAGCGAGACGCGAACGCCGTTCATGACGACCGTCTCGCCGTAGTCTGCTGACTGAATGTTTGCCTCCGGACCCATGCGTATGCGCAGAATGGCTTCGCCGCTGCGGGCGGTCAAATAATGGCGCGAGCCCGGCCGTGCGTGATCGGCGTGAGCGTGGGTGATGATGGCGCGGTCCACGTCCTGCCAGGGATCGATATAAAAATCGCCGACCGGGCAATGGAGCCCGTGCTCTGTCAATTGGAGGAGTTCCGAAGAAGTCACTCTTTCATTCTAGGCTGTAGAACGCTTAGACAGAAAGACCCGAAGATTATGAAAGTTGGCGCGGAATCGGGCGCCAGGATATGGCTTTTACTGGCGCGCAGCCGTGTCCATCTTCAGCATGCCGACTTTGCGGGCGTATTCGAACACCCCTCCCGCCTCCAGAATCGGCGCCACTTCGCCGAGCGGCTTGAGCTTCCACTCTTCCCTGGTCGTCAGATTGCGCAGAAGGGATCTCACGACATCGATGTGCAGCTCGTCGCCGGTGCAGACTTTCTCACAGAGGCGGTCTGTGCATTCGAAAGGGATGAGATAGCCGCCGTTGACCGAGTTCCGGAAGAAGATCCGCGCGTAGAATTCCGCAACCACGGCTTTGATGCCAGCGGCGTTCAAAGCAATCGGCGCGTGTTCACGCGACGAGCCGCAGCCGAAATTTCTACCCGCCACGATGATTGAATAGGGGGAGAGAAACTCGTCGTCGGTGTGAAACGGTACATGCCCCTTCGGCAGACCGGATTGCGAGGGCGGTACGCTGCTGAGCGCGTACTTGCCAAACATTCGGTATTCCTCCGGCACCGCCGGGTTGAAGGTCAGGTACTGGGCCGGGATGATCTGGTCAGTGTCGACGTTATCGCCGAGGACGTAGGCCTTGCCGGTGATGGTGGTTTGCATCAGTAGTCGTGAGTGGTGAGTGGTAAGTGGTGAGTGGTCACGTTTTCCGCTCACCGCGCACCGATATCTACAGGCAATCGCGTGGGTCGGTGATTACTCCCTTGATGGCACTGGCGGCAACAGTCAAGGGGCTGGCCAGGTAGACGCGGGCTTCTTTATGGCCCATGCGCCCTGGGTAATTGCGGTTGGTCGTGCTGATGCAGCTCAGCGGTGTATTCAGACGGCCAAACGTGTCGCTGGGACCGCCGAGGCAGGCCGCGCAGGACGGCTCACCGATCTGCGCGCCGGCGGAGCGGAAGATTTCTTCTAATGTTTGGCCGTTCAACTTTTCCTTTTGCAGCCCTGCCTTGATCTCACTGGTGGCTGGAACGACAAACGTGTCGATCTGCACCTGCTTGCCCTTGAGGATTCGCGCCGCCGCCCGGAAGTCCGTCATCTTGCCGCCCGTGCAGGAGCCGATATACGCGCGGTCGAGCTTGGTGCCCTTGATCTCCGACACATATGCGCGGTTGTCGGGACTGTGCGGTTTCGCGACTACCGGCTCGAGCTTGGTTACATCGTAGACCTTCTCGTAGCAGAAACGGGCACCGGCGTCGCTGTTGACCACGGTGAACGGTTTACCGCTGTGATCGCGCGACCTGACGTAGTCCAGCGTCACGTTATCCGGTGCAATGACGCCGTTCTTGCCGCCGGCTTCGATCACCATGTTGCACAGGGTCATGCGCTCTTCAATGTTGAGCGCGTAGACGCCGTCGCCGTCAAACTCCATCGCCCGGTAGGTGGCGCCGTCGCAGCCGATGTCGCCAATCACGGCCAGGATGAGATCCTTGGCCATGAGATAAGGCGGCAGCTTACCGTGGAAGACAAAGCGCATGGTCTCCGGCACCTTGACCCAGAGCTTGCCGGTACCCATGACGAAGCCCGCGTCGGTGTTGCCGATGCCGGTGGCAAATTCGCCGAAGGCGCCGGCTGTGCAGGTATGGCTATCGGTGCCAAACAGCACTTCGCCCGGCCGCGTATGGCCTTCTTCCGGCAGGGCGATGTGGCAAACGCCTTTATACTTCGGCGTGCCGACGTCGTAGTAGTATTTCAGATTCTGCTCGGCAACGAAGCTGCGCAGCGTCTGCACGTTGCGGTTCGCCATCGGATCGGACGTGAAGATGTAGTGGTCCGGGATGATGACCACCTTGTCGCGGTCCCAGACCTTGGCATTCTCGCCGAAATGCTTCTTGAAGACGCCGATCGTTCCCGGCCCACACACATCATGGGTCATGAGAACATCCACATCGACCCAGATATTGTCGCCCGGCCGAACGGCGTCGCGGCCAGCGTGGCGGGCGAGGATCTTTTCGGTCATGGTCATCGCGGTCATGGCGGCTCCCGGAACTTGCAAATAAGGGAAGCATCATTATAGCAGAAAGAACAATCCGGCTGTTTTGGCGGCGCAGGTTCTGGTAACTTCTTGCCGTTTGGCTGGCAAACGGGTTGAGAACTTCCCGCAAGCGTGATGCGTCCGGCACATGGCAACGGGTCTACGTGATGGCGGCGGGCAAACCATTTCGCGAGTGGGTCTGGGGCGGGGCCAATGCCGTTCTCGAGCGCACCCGGCGCGTCGGCTGGGTCGATATCGTCGGCCTGCTGGCACTGTGCGGCTTGCTTTACGGGCTTTCCGACCTGGCCCGGCAATGGAGCGGCCAGCACCGCGTTAGCGTGCAGATCGATCTCTCGCCGTGGGCATTGCCCCGCTACACCTTCTACTCTCTGTCGCGCGGCGTGCTCGCGTATGTGCTCTCGCTCACGTTCACCCTGATCTACGGCTACTGGGCCGCCAAGGACCGCATCGCCGAACGGGTATTAATCCCCCTCCTGGATATTCTGCAAAGCACGCCGGTGCTCACGTTCTTGCCTCCTCTGCTCCTGGCCGCGGAAAGCCTGTTCCCGGGCAGCAACGTCGGCTTCGAATTGGCGTCCATCATCATGGTGTTCACCGGCCAGGCATGGAACATGACCTTCAGTTTCTATCATTCGCTGCGTTCCTTGCCTGCCGACATGGCAGAGGTGGCCACGCTCTACCGTTTCACGACCTGGCAGCGCTTCAAATGGGTGGAATTGCCCTACTCCATGATGGGGCTGGTGTGGAACAGCATGATGAGCTTCGCAGGCGGCTGGTTCTTCCTGACGGTCAGCGAGGCCTTCAAGACCGGCGACCAGGATTTTCGCATTCCCGGGATCGGCTCCTACATGAGCGAGGTGGTGAAACATAAACAATATGCCGGCATGCTCTGGGCTCTTTTTGCCATGGCGGTGATGATTGTGCTGCTGGATCAGCTTCTGTGGCGGCCCGTCGTGGTATGGGCGCAGCGCTTCCGGGTCGAGGAAGGCGGCAACCCGGAAGAGATGTCTTCCTGGTTCCTGAATTGGCTGCGACGCTCGCATCTGCTGGCGGCGCTCGGCGCCCTGGTGCACCTCTGGACGAGCAAACGCGCGGCGCGGCCACGCAAGCTGGCCCCTGAAAGCGATGCTACCGCGACGCAACCGCCGTGGGCGGCGCGCGTTTCGCTCCTGGCGTTTGCCGTCTTGATCGGCATTTTGCTTTACGGCGCCTTCCGGCTATTCGGCCTGTTGCGTGAAGTTTCCCTGGTCGAATGGCGGCAAATCTGCGCGGGCGCGGGCGTGACCTTGCTTCGCGTTTTGACCTCCGTGTTCCTCGGCACGCTGTGGGCCTTGCCTGCCGGCCTGGCGATTGGGCTGTCGCCGCGCCTGTCGCGCATCTTTCAACCGATCGTGCAGGTGGTCGCCTCGTTTCCCGCGCCCCTGTTCTTTCCGCTGCTGGTAGTGGGCATGAACCTGGCCGGCCTGTCGTTGAGCCTGGGGAGCGTGCTGCTGATGCTGCTCGGCACCCAGTGGTATATCCTGTTTAATGTGATTGCCGGCACCATGGCGATTCCCGCCGACCTGCGCGAGGCGGCGCGCAGCTACCGCATGACGCTCTGGCAGCGGGCGCGCGTGCTCTATTTGCCGGCGATTTTCCCGTACCTGATTACCGGCTGGGTCACCGCCGCAGGCGGGGCCTGGAACACCAGCATCGTGGCCGAGTATGTAACTTATGGAGAGGAACCGATAGAGACGTTCGGGCTCGGCTCGCTTATCACCATGGCCACGGAGAAAAACAACCTGCCGCTCCTCATGGCCAGCGCCCTGGTGATGGCCATTCTCGTGGTGGTTTTCAACCGGCTGGTGTGGAAGCGACTCTATCAAGTGGCGGAGCAGAGATATTCGTTGAGCAAGTAATGACCGATCGTCAACGGAGCCGAATCGAATGGCGGAAAGCAGGCTGGTAGCGACCGAATCGCTGTGCGAGGTGCGCGGCGTCCGTCATGAATTCAAGTTGCCGAACGGCTTGCCGCTCCATGTGCTGGAAGACATTTCGCTAGCCATCAAACCGCGCGAGATCGTCGCCCTGCTCGGTCCATCGGGGTGCGGTAAATCGACGTTGCTGCGCATTCTGGCCGGGCTAATTCGGCCGAGTGGCGGCGACGTGCTCTATCATGGCCAACCGCTGAATGGCTTGAATCCCGGCACGGCCATCGTTTTCCAGAGTTTCGCGCTCTATCCCTGGCTCACCGTGGCTCAAAATATCCAAGTGGTGCTGACGGCGGCCGGTCTGGCGCAAGCCGATGGACACGAGCGGGCCGAGCGCGCCATCCGCCTGGTCGGTCTGGCAGGTTTTGAAGAGGCCTTTCCGCGCGAGCTTTCCGGCGGCATGAAACAACGCGTCGGCATGGCCCGTGCCCTGGCGGTCGATCCCGAAATTCTCTTCATGGACGAGCCGTTCAGCCAGGTGGACGCGCTGACGGCGGAAAGCTTGCGGGCGGAAGTCATCGACATCTGGGCCGCCCGGGACCGCAACCCGAGCTCCATCCTCATGGTCAGCCACGACATCAAGGAAGTGGTATACATGGCGGATCGCATTGTCATCCTCAGCGCCAACCCGGGCCGGATTCAAACGATTGTGTCGAACACCTTGCCGCGGCCGCGCGATTACCGCTCAACCGGCTTCTTGAGCCTCGTGGACCAGTTGCATGAAATCATCACGCGCGCCGAGCTGCCGGATGCCCCCGCCGCGCCTGCCGCCCCCGGCATGGCCGCCATGGAGCCATTGCCCGAGGCGACCTCGAGCGAAATCGTGGGTCTGCTGGAATACCTGGATGCCCGCGGTTGCAAGGAGGATGTGTTCCGCATCGCCAGCGACATCAACCGCGAATTTGGCCGGGTCATCAATATTGTCGAGGCGGCGGAAATGCTCGACTTTGTCGATACGCCCAAGCGCATGGTCGTGCTGGACACGGCCGGCAAACGCTTTGTCAAGGCGGCCGCCGAGGAGCGGCAACTGCTCTGGCGCGGCCAGCTCCTCAGGCTGCGCCTGTTCCGCGAAATCTATGAATTGCTGCAGCGGCAACCCGATCACACCATCGACAAGGATTTCTTGCTCGAAACCATCGTGCTCAACATGCCGCACGAGAATTACGAGACAGTCTTTCAAACCTTCATCCGCTGGGCACGTTTCGGCAATCTGTTTGCTTACGATGAAACCAATGAGACGATTTCGCTTCAGGAAGCGCTGACAACGTCTTCTGGATGAGAATGGCCGCCACCCCGCCCGCCACAGCATGGGCCGTGCCTGGCAGACAGACTTACCCCGCCCGCCACAGCATAGGCCGTGGTTGGCAGATAGACCCACCCCCGCCACTGCGCAGGCCGTGGTTGGTTGGCAGGCAGACAGACCCGGCCTACTCATTGAACATTCAGCGGGTTACAATCGACTCCCAGGTACACCGTGGACCGGCTCCTGGAGATTGGCCATGAACCCGGCTTTGCAAGGCGAAGGATTCGGCATTACCCGTCGCGGCTTCCTCCTGGGAGCGGGGACCGGCCTGGCCGCGGGAATCCCGCTCACCTGGCTTGCCTTGAGGGCTGGAAGCACGCCTGGTGCTGTTCAGGCGCCGACGCCTTCGCCTGGATTTCGCCCCGAGCAGCATCAGACCGCCTCATTAGGGATGCCGGGACCATTTCCAGGCCGTGTAATTGAGGTGAACCATGCGGACTCCGTGAGAACAGACCACTCGATTAATGCGGATGCCGTCAAGCAAATGATCGATCGCGGCATGCGCGAATTGACCGGCGCGGATCACGCCTCGGAAGCCTGGGAACATTTCTTCAAACCCGGCGACGTGGTGGGCATCAAGGTAAACCCGGTCGGCCAGGGCCGGCCCGGAGTCGTGGGAGCGATCTCCAACCCAGCCGTGGTGCTCGAGGTTGTGGCGGGGCTGAAAAATGCCGGAGTGAAGGCCAAGGACATCATCGTCTTCGAACGCTATGCCAGCGAATTCCGCAGCGCCGGCTATGAGCAGCTCATGTGGGAACGGGCCATGGACGGCGTCCGCTGGTACGCATCGTCGGTGACCGGCGGCAATCTTCAGGTTGACATTGAAGGGCACGACGGCCAGCGCGAGCGCGATCCGCACGTCGTGGGTTACGACCCGGACGTCTTTGTGCATATGGGGTTTTCCCACCCAGACCACGATCCGAAAGACGATCGCCGCTTCCGTTCCCATCTGTCGGTGATCGTGACGCGCATGGTGGACAAGTTCATCACGATCCCCGTGCTCAAGGACCATCGTTCGGCGGGGGTGACCATGGCTCTCAAAAACATGTCGCACGGTTTTAATAACAACGTCGCCCGCAGCCACATCGCCGGCATTTACCGATTGGACCGATCACCCAGCGGACCTAACCAGTGCAATACCTTCATTCCCGCTGCGGCCGGACAGATGCTCATGCGGCAGAAGGCCACCTTGCACATTGGCGATGGACTCATCGGCGTCTACGAGGGCGGTCCGGGCGCCTGGAATGCGACCTGGGGGACCTGGCCGTACAAGGCGCTGTTCTTCGCCACCGATCCCGTGGCCATGGACCATGTCGGCTGGAACATTATCGATGCCAAGCGCGCCCAGGAAGGTTGGCAGCCGGTCGCCAAGATGGGCTTGCTGAGCGACATGCCTGCGGAACAGCTTTCGCGGCGTTTGGCCGCCCTGCCGGCACAAAAGCTCTCCGATAAGCAGGCGCTCGAAGCAGCCCGGCGTCTCATCAACAGCGGCAGGAGCAGCGAGGTGTTCGACCGCCGGCAGCCCGAACACATCATTCTGTCCAGCCTGATCGGCCTGGGCCGCTTCAACGCGAATGAAATCGATCATCGCGTCTTTACCTTGCCGGCGTGAAACCGGTGAGTTGAGCTTGTGAAAAATGCCGCGCAGCATACTCTGTCTGCAAGGCTTCATCGATCTGCGAAGGGAGGCTTCCGTGTCACGGCGTATTCTGCTTAGCGTAATCCTGTGCGGCGTCGGCGTTCTGGCCTTTCTGAGCGGGTTCACGGCCGTGAAGGCGGAAACTTGCCTGTCGCCTTTCGTGAAACGACTCGACCGCATGGAGAAGGTCCTCTATGTGTTCTGCGTCGATGCCGATGCCAAGGACCATGACTTCCTTGCCGTCATTGACGTGGAGCCGAGCTCGGCGAACTACGGCAAGATCACTTACCAACTCGATCTCGGTTCCGCCGGCAATGAAACGCATCACTTCGGCTTCACCGACGACCGGACGCACATCTGGGGCTGCAGCTTGTTTTCCAGCCGGGTTTTCATCATCGACGTGGCGTCCAATCCAGCCAAACCCAGCCTCGTCAAGGTGCTGGAGGACATCCCGGGCAAGACTGGCTTGACCGGCCCGCATTCGCCGTACGCCTTGCCCGGCCGCATGTTGCTGAGCTTTCTCGCCGGCAAGGAGGGCGGCCTGCCCGCCGGCCTCGCGGAGTTCACCAACGACGGCGAGTTTGTCCGCCGCCTCGATTTGCCGGCGGACGCGCCCTACATGTATGACGTGGCCATCAAGCCCGACCTCAACCGCATGGTGACGTCCGGCTTCACGCCCATGAGCAACTACAAGAAGCCGCTGGCACAGATGGACCTGAAGAACTTTGGCAAGGAACTGCTGGTCTGGGATTTCCGCGACCGAAAGGTGCTCACGAAGCTGACCACGGGCGCCGCCCCTCTTGAATGCCGCTGGTCCCTGAAGGAAAACGGCAACCACGGCTTCACGAACTGCGCCCTGGATGACTCGATCTGGCTCTGGGAGGGAAACAAGGACGGCAACTACACGGCCCGTAAGTTGTGCAGCACCGGCAAGCTGCCGGCCGATCTCCGGCAATCACCGGACGATAAATACCTCTACGTCAGCTGCTTTGTCTCCGATGAGATCGAGCAATGGGACGTCAGCGACCTGGAACACCCCAAGTTGGTCAGCGTCGTCAAGCCGGGCGTGCAGCCGAACATGATGCATGTGACCGGAGACGGCAAGCGCATGTACATTACGAATTCTCTGTTGAGTACGATGGACCGCGCCGACGAGTTCTGGGTCAAGCTGGTGCGCATCGGCCCGGATGGAATGAAGCTGGATCCCAGCTTCACGGTGGACCTGACGAAGCTGCCCACAGGACCGGCCCGGGGGCACGATATGTTACTCTACTGAGCATTGCGGGGTCTCAAAATTGCTACCATCAGTCTTCATAAATTTGCTGCTATCGATCCTGCCCGCTGAAGGCTCAGCAAGTCGCCTGGCGGTCATAGCCAGGGCCCCTGAATTTTCACTCACGACCCAGGACGGCAAGAACTGCCGCGACTCCGCATTGAAGGGCAAGGTTGTCCTGGTTGGCTTCATCTTCACAACCTGCAACGGGACCTGTCCGGCAACGACGCACCGGATGGCTTCCATTCAGCTGGAACTCAAAAGACGCGGCCTTGATAAAGACGGCCGCGTGCAGTTGCTCTCGATCAGCCTCGACCCTGCCCGCGACAATCCGGACACACTCAAACGCTACATGCGGCTGTATGACGTGGACCCGTCGAACTGGACTTTTGTGACCGGCGATCTTGCGGACGTCAACAAAGTCATCGCGGCCTGGGGCATGTGGGCGCGGCCGGCGGCGAACGGCCAACTCGATCATCCTTCGCGCGTCTTTCTGCTGGACGGGCTTGGCCGGATTCGGGAAATCTATAACCTGACCTTCCTCAAGCCCGCCTGGGTTTGCGAGGACATGGAGCTTTTACTCCGCGAGCCATCCAAAGTCAGCAAGCACCCCTGAAAGAGCGCGCGATGGGATTTCTCACGGGCCGGGTCAGTTTCCTTCGATTCAAGGTGGCTGGCCGAGCGCCGCGGATGTTCGGCCCGGAGCATCTGGAGCGCCTGGCGGCCCATGCCATCGGCAAGCAGCGCCTTGCTTCCGCGGACGGCACCGAGGCCGGCTGGACTGCGGGCGATCACATTCTCGATACGCGCTTCGACCTGGCCAAAAACGTCGTCAACGACACGCTGCAGTTTGCTTTGCGCATGGACACGCAGAAGATTCCCGCTGATCTGCTGCGCGCCTACACGCAGGTGGAACTCGAGGGCGTGGCCGCAAACAACCCGAGCGGCTTCCCGAGCGCGCGGCAAAAGCGTGAAGCCCGGGAAGCCGCCCGCGAACGCCTGGACAAGGAAGCCGCCGACGGCAGGTTTCTACGCCGCAAGACCTATCCGGTGCTCTGGGACAGCCAGACCAATGAATTGCTGGTGGGTACCACCAGCGCGGCGGCCATCGACCGGCTGCACACGCTTTTTCAAAAGACTTTCGATCACGGATTCAAGCTGATCGGCGCCGGCCAGCGGGCCTTTCAGCTGGCCGAGCTGCGCGAGCAAACGCGCGGCGTCGATGATGCGGGTCCCGCCCACTTTGTTCCCGGCGGCGCCTCCGGGGAGGTGGCCTGGGTTCCCGACGAGGCCAGCCGCGATTTTCTGGGCAATGAATTCCTTTTGTGGCTGTGGTTCATCCTGGAAACCGAATCGGACAGCATTGCCCTGGGGGACGGCTCGGCGGTCGATGTGATGCTGGCGCGCAATCTCGTGCTCGAATGCCCGCGCGGGCAAACCGGCAAGCAAAGCATTACCAGCGACGCGCCGGCCCGCCTTCCGGAAGCCCATCGCGCGATCCAGGCCGGCAAGCTGCCGCGCAAGGCCGGGCTTACCCTGGTGCGGCACGAACGGCAGTACGAGCTGACCCTGCATGCCGAAACTCTCGCGGTGAGCAGCGCCAAATTGCCCGCTCCCGAAGCCGAGGAGGAGCGGGCCCGGCAAGAAGAGCGCGTCACGGTGCTGCGCGATCTCGTCGAGACGCTAGATCTGCTTTACGATGTCTTCTGCCGCATGCGCACCAGCGGCGGCTGGTCCAAGGAATTGGCCAAGATCAAACGCTGGTTGCAGAGTCACGAACGGGAGCACGCCCTCGCCGCCGACTAAGGGAAGTTACATGTCATCTCCAGGCGAAACACCACCCTCAACAACCTGGCCCCCGCTTGGCCTGCACGAACGCCGCGTCCTCGGTGTGCTCGTCGAAAAAGCCATGACCACGCAGGACGCCGGCCCGCTAAGCATGAACTCGCTCGTTACCGGTTGCAATCAGAAATCCAATCGCGATCCCGTCATGAACCTGGATGACGCACAGGCCGAGGAAGCGCTGACCACGGCGCAGCAGAAGGGCCTGGTTGCCAAGATCACCGGCAGCGGCCGGGTCGAGCGCTGGAAGCACACGCTCTATGACGCCTGGCATGTGTCACGGGTGGAGCTGGCGGTCCTGGCGGAGTTGCTGCTTCGCGGCCCGCAGACGGAGGGCGAGCTGCGTGGCCGCGCCAGCCGCATGGAACCGATCGCCGATGTGGAAAGCTTGCGCGGCATCCTCGGGCCGTTAACAGAGCGGCGCCTGGTGGTTTATCTGACGCCCGAGGGCCGGCGCGGCACGATCCTGACGCATGGCTTCCATGCTCCAGAAGAGGTGGAACATTTGCGCAGCCGCCTGGGAGCCGGAGCGGCAAGCGACCCGGAAGGCGCTCATGAGCCGCGAAAGAGCACCGCTCCGGCAGATTCCACAACAGGAGAAGTGACGCAGACCGAGCTGGCGGAGTTGAAGAAGACCATGACCGACTTGCAAAAAATGGTGGCCGATCTGGAGCAACAACTGGCCGCCCTCAAGCAGGG
>DASZFN010000011.1:0-2518 GCA_035939715.1 Gemmataceae bacterium
ATCGCCTCGGGATACGACGGGTCATCTCCCGACTCGGATGCCTATTCGTCCATCTTCTTCCAGAACGCCAACAACTCCGTCCGCGTGACCGACGACTTCATGTACAACGTCCTCCGCGACAACGGCTTCACCACGCGCGCCGTCAAAGACGGTCGCCCCATGCAGAACTTCAAAGCCAAGGACCTGCTTTACAAGATCTCCGACGCCGCCTGGCGCTGCGGCGATCCCGGCATGCAGTACGACACCACCGTCAATCGCTGGCACACCTCGAAGAACACGGCTCGCATCAACGCTTCCAACCCGTGCTCGGAATACATGTTCCTCGATGATTCGGCCTGCAACCTGGCCAGCCTGAACCTGCTGAAGTTCGCGCCCAACGGCACCTTTGACGTGGAAGCTTATCGCCACGCCGTGGACGTGCTCATCACCGCGCAGGAAATCATCGTGGACAATGCCGGCTACCCCACAGAAATGATCGGCAAGAATTCTCACGACTACCGTCCGCTCGGTCTCGGATACGCCAACCTCGGGGCGCTGCTCATGGCCGCCGGGCTGCCTTACGACTCCGACGCCGGACGCGACTACGCCGCCTGCGTGACAGCAATCATGTGCGGCGAAGCGTACCTGCAATCGTCGCGCATCGCCGAACTCTGCCCGGCCCTGGTGCCAGCCACCGAGCCGACACAAAAGGGCTTGGCCGAAACCAATCTGGGCGCCGATGTCGGCAATGCCAATGTGGGACCGGGTCTCCGACCCGGTCAGGCCGAGCAAAGCTCGGCAGGTTTTAAAACCATGCCCGGCGGGGCCTGCCCCGGCTGGTACATCAACCGCGAGCCGTTCCTCGATGTAATCCGCATGCACCGGGCGTCAGTAAATAACATCAACAAGGCCAACGTCCCCACTCCGCTCTATGAATCTAGCAAAGCCTGCTGGGACGAAGCGCTGGCCAGCGGAGAAAAACACGGCTACCGCAATTCCCAGGTAACTGTCCTGGCCCCGACAGGAACAATAGGTTTCATGATGGATTGCGACACCACCGGGATCGAGCCCGACCTGGCGCTGGTCAAGTACAAGAAGCTGGTGGGCGGCGGCATGATCAAGATCGTGAACAACACCGTGCCTACCGCGCTGTTCAAGCTGGGCTACGACCACGATGAAGCCGACAAGATCGTTAGCTACATCGACGCTACCGGAACCATCGAGGGCGCACCGGATATCAAGGACGAGCATCTGGCGGTGTTTGACTGCTCGTTCAAGCCGGCCAAGGGGACGCAGTCCATCCATTACATGGGCCATCTGAAAATGATGGCGGCGGCGCAGCCGTTCATCTCGGGCGCCATCTCTAAGACGGTGAACCTGCCGGAGAATGCTTCCGTGGAAGACATCATGGAAGCCTATCTCCAGGCCTGGAAACTGGGATTGAAGGCGGTGGCGATTTATCGGGACGGCTGCAAGAAGTCGCAACCGCTCTCGGCCGCGGGAACCAAGACGGCGACATCGTCCAAATCCGATGTGGGCGAGGGCGTCCGTCCCACGCTGGCGCAACTTGAGCAGGACCTCAACGGGCCGCCGCGCGCGGTGCGCCATCGCCTGGCAGAGGAACGCGCTTCGATCACGCACAAGTTCAACGTGGGCGGACACGAAGGCTACATCACCGTGGGCCTCTATCCCAACGGGGAGCCCGGCGAGCTCTTCATCAAGATGGCGAAAGAAGGATCGACGGTCAGCGGCCTGATGGACAGTTTTGCCCTAGCGGTCTCGATTGCGATCCAGCACGGCGTGCCGCTGAAGCTGCTGTGCGAAAAGTTCGCCCACACCCGCTTCGAGCCCAGCGGCTGGACCAACAATCCGGACATCGGCTTTGCCAAGTCGATCATGGACTACATCTTCCGCTGGCTGCAGGTCCGTTTCCTGACCGGACAGCAGCAGTTGCTGTTCGAAAATCTGAGAATGAAGCCGTCAGTTGTCAGTTCTCAGCCGTCAGAAGCCGGCGATGGGAATGGGTCTCCGGCTTCCGACCAGAGGACGGAAGTCCGGCCTCCGGCGCCGGGATCAGTGCACGCAGCCGATGCGCTGGCAGGCCTGATCGACCTGGGCGACGCGCCCACCTGCAGCTTCTGCGGCAGCATCATGACGCGGAACGGGAGCTGCTATCGGTGCGGAAGCTGCGGGAGCACGAGCTGGTGTTCGTAGTTCTGATTTTGTGAACACCTGCGAGTTCTGATGGGCATGGCCGCGGCCATGCCCATTTCTATTTCTAACGGGATTTGGTTACAGCAAAGCCGCAAGATGCGGTTAGGAAAATATTCGCAAGAAATCGAATGCCACTCGTTCATTTGACGGAGGTTACACAAGAATGATCCGAAAGTCTGCTTGGCTATTGGCTCTTGCGGTTGCGGTTTCTACGATTTCTGTGTGCGCCCAGACCTCATCAGTGCAAGTACCCACGTCGGTCGATTCAGGGCTCGTGATGGACGCTGCCGGACCCGAACAGAGGAAATCAATCGGGGCAATCTAT
>DASZFN010000012.1:0-20878 GCA_035939715.1 Gemmataceae bacterium
CTGCCCAGTCGAATAACACGACTGCATACGGTCATCCAGGGCAGGTTAATGGTGGAATTACCAGACCCGATCTTGTTAAAAGAGCACACGGCCGACGAGTTACATCATCGCTTGGCCGGGGTAGGCGTCAGTGCGCGGCTCGCGCGACGTTTGCAAGCCGCTGTGCTGCAGCGAAGAGTCTCCGCCATTCCTGCCGAGATGCCCGAGGTATCGCGCCATCTTCTGGAGCGTGTTCGCCAGGTCACGGCCATCCCGCGACTGGCATTGATCGACAGGACGGTGTCACCGCGAGACGGCTTCGCGAAGTACCTTTTTCGAGGCGAAGGGGAAGAGCCGTTCGAAGCCGTCCGCATCCCCTTGCTGCACCGGTCTGAGGGAAAGTACGTCGTCTGCGTCAGCTCTCAGGTTGGTTGCGCGTTGGGCTGTGCCTTTTGCGCGACCGCGCGGCTGGGCTTCAAGCGCAATTTAGCGACCTGGGAGATGGTCGATCAGGTGCTGCAGGTGCAGGCCGACTCGCTGCATCCCGTGCGCGGTGTGGTCTTCATGGGCATGGGCGAACCGTTGTTGAATTATGAACGTGTCATGCGCGCGGCCCGGATTCTTTCCGAACCGTGCGCCACGGCCATCAGCGCCAAGGCCATCACGATCTCCACCGTAGGCGTCGTGCCGATGATCCGCCGCTTCACAGCTGAGCACAGGCCGTACCGGCTCGTCGTCTCGCTGACCTCCGCAGACCCGGAGCGGCGCCGTGAGCTTTTGCCTATCGAAGCCGTTCATCCCATGTCTGAGCTCATCGAAGCGCTCTGGGAATACCATCGGTCCAGCGGCAGGCGCGTGACCCTGGCATGGACCATGCTTTCGGGAGTGAATACCAGTCCGGAAGATGCGCGCCGCCTGGCCAAGCTGACGGCCGGCTTGCCTGTCATCATCGACCTGATCGACGTGAACGACGCAACGGGCCGTTTCCAGCCGCCCACGGCGCAGGAGCTCAACGTCTTTCGTAATGCGCTGACCGCGGAGCTAGGCATGCCGGTAAACCGTCGCTACAGCGGGGGGCAGGATATTGACGGCGGTTGCGGGATGTTAGCCGGGAACAGCGGCGGCCTCTCTTGATCACGGCCAAAGCCGCTCAATGCGGAGCAACGTCCCGGTGCCGGCTTTGAAGAGCGGATCAATGACCCAGGCATCACGCAGCAGGACATAGAGACAGCCGTCGCGGCCGAAACGCAGATCCACCGGGCGGCGCAGGCCGGTCGCAAAGGAGCTGGCCAGCGCCGGGCGTGCTGGGTCAATGATTTTGATCCAGCCATGATTGAAATCCCCGAAAAAGTATTGGCCGCGATACTCCTCGGGCCAACGGAGGCTAGCTGGCGCAAAGGCCGCGCCGGCAATACAGGCCGTCGGATAATGGTGGATCGGCCCGCGGAAACGCGGGTCTCTTGTCGGGCCGTGTTCCACGACCGGCCAGCCGTAATTGGCGCCTGCGCTGCCCTCGTTGATTTCTTCCGCGATTCCGCCCACGTCATTGATGAAGAGGCGACCCGATTCGGACTGCACGGCAAAGGTGAAAGGATTGCGCAAGCCCAGGGCCCAGATTGCGCGATACTTGCCGGAGGTGCGGGAGAGGAACGGGTTATCGTCCGGGATCGAACCGTCGGGGTTGATACGGAGCAACTTCCCCAGAAGCGAATGGAAACTCTGTGAGGGTTTGCCGGCGGTCTGTTCGCCGATGGCGATGTACAGTTTGCCGTCCCGGCCAAAGTGAATGGCCCCGCCCTGGTGGCCCGCCGGCACGTCGCCGCCAAGCTTCGCCTGATTGTCGCCTTCGAGCAGGATTTTTTCGCTGCCTGGCTCGGCTGTGTCTCCCGCCGCCAAGAAGCGGCTAATGACATGATGCGGATACGGCAGCCGTGCCACGTAACAAACATAGACGTACGGCGTTTTCGGAAAGTCCGGGGCGACCGTCACGCCGATCAGGCCGCGCTCCCAGGTCGCGTCCACCGGCAGCTTCACGAACGGTTCCGGGAGTAACCGGCCCTGCTTGACGACGCGAAGCGCTCCCGTTTGCTCGCAGATGAAAATGCGGCCATCGACGGCGACTTCCAGGGCCGTCGCGCCGGTCAACCCGGTCACCACGACCTTGGCCTGGAAACCGGGCGGCAGCAGCCAAGCGCCGGTAACCCCTTCGCCGGGCGTGGGCTGGCGCCCTGTGCGCAGGGATTCGAGGTAGGCAATCAGGTCGGTGAACTGGGCCGGCGTCAACGTCTCAGCCAGGCCGCCTGGCATCAGGGACACCTTGCTCACAGCGCGTGCTTCGACGTCTCGAAGCGGAATCGTGATACGCTTTCCCGCCGCGTCCGCGAGGACGACCGCCTCGGCCGATTCCGATTTGACGATGCCGGTGAACACGCGGCCGGATTTTGTCTCGATCAGCGTGGACTGATAGCCTTGCAGGATCTCGGCTGACGGGTCGAGGATTGATTCGATCAGGTGCGTGCGATCGAATTTGCCGCCGATCTGAGATAGGTCCGGACCCACCTCGCCGCCCTGGCCATGCACCTTATGGCAGAGGGCGCACTGCGCGGTGGCCGCGGCGAACACGGCCTTGCCGCGTTTGGCATTACCGCCGCTGTTCATGGCGGTGCGGCGCAGCACTTGTGGGTCCGTGTTCGGTAACCTGGCAGCCGGACCGTCGCCGGCGCATATTCCCGTGAATGACGCGAGGAACACAACGCCTTCCAGACAGAAAGCCCAGCGCTGGTAAACGGCCGGCGCCTTGTTACAATCCAAGACCATTGTGGTTCCCCGCGCAAGTACTGGATGTTTTACTTTTGGAGAATGCACGCCATGTTTGACCGCATCTCGAATAGCTTCGCGATGGCCCGGAGTAGCTGGCAGGTGCTGCGCACGGATAAGCAATTAATCTTCTTTCCGATCGTCAGCGGCATCGGCTGTTTCCTGGTCCTGTTGAGCTTTGCCCTGCCGTTCATCGCCCATCCCCAGTGGCTGGATTTCATCAACAACAACGCGCAACGCCGGCACCCGCCGCCCTGGGTGTACATCGTGGCCTTTGCGTACTACTTCTGCAACTATTTTGTGATTGTCTTCTGCAACGCGGCCCTCATTAGCTGTGCCATCGTTCGCTTCAACGGCGGCACGCCGACCCTGGCCGACGGCTTCCGCGCCGCCACCAGCCGGCTGCCGCAGATCGTGGCCTGGGCTCTGGTGTCCGCGACCGTGGGCGTCATCCTGAAGGCCATTGAAAACGCGAACGAGAAGGCGGGGCAATTCATCAGCGCCCTTCTCGGCACGGCCTGGACGGTCCTCACTTACTTCGTGGTGCCGGTGCTGGTGGTCGAGAAGACGGGACCGCTGGACGCTATCAAGCGATCCATGTCAATCTTGCGCAAGGCCTGGGGGGAAGCGCTGGTCGGGAACATGGGCATCGGCTTCTTCATTCTCCTACTCACTTTGCCAGGAATTCTTTTGTTCGTGCTGGCAGCCGCCCTGTTTACGGTGAGCCAGGTGGCGGGTGCAGCCATGATCGTGCTGGGTATCCTGTACATCGCCCTGCCTTCAGCGGCGGGTTCGGCACTGCACGGCATTTATCTCGGCGCCCTCTATCAATATGCCGCCTTCCACCAGGTGCCGGACGGATTTGATTCCTCTACGCTGGAAGGCGCCTTCCGGCGAAAGTGAAATGACTGCGTGAAGTGCGTTGCCGGCCTGCCTGCCACCAAGGCAGACAGGCCGGCAGCATGATCTCCCTCCTTCCAGCCGCAGTTTTTGGAATGCTGTTATGCGGCGACGAACCGGCCTTGCCCTTGCTTTGCTCACCGCGCTGTTGGTTCCGGCGGCACGCGCCGACGCGGCAAATGCTGCAGATTTCGAGAGTGCGTTCGCGCGAGTCGTCGTCAAGAACTGCGTCAACTGCCACAACGCCACGGACCTCAAAGGCAGACTTGACCTTACTCAAAGGCAGACCCTGCTCAAAGGGGGCAAGAGCGGCCCGGTCGTTGTGGCAGGCAAGCCGGACGAAAGCTATTTGATCGAGCGCGTGACCGAAGGATCGATGCCGCCGAAAGGCAAGGGACGCCGGCTGTCGGCGCAAGAGGTCGAGGCACTGCGTGCCTGGGTGGCGAACGGAGCACCATGGCCGGCGGGCCGGATCCTTAGCCCGTTCGAGTTCACCACGGAACGGCGGGCGGGCTATGACTGGTGGTCCTTGCAGCCGTTGACAAGGCCTTCGCTGCCGAACTGCCGGGGTGACAACGCGATTGATGCTTTCCTTATTGCCAGGCTCCAGGAGCATGGCCTTTCCCTTGCCCCGCCGGCAGACAAGGGGACTTACCTGCGGCGGGCAAAATTTGATTTGCTTGGCTTGCCACCTACTCCGGAAGAGATCGATGCCTTCGTCGCGGACAACGCCCCGGATGCCTATTCCCGGTTGATTGATCGCTTGCTGGCTTCCCCGCATTACGGCGAGCATTGGGGCCGGCACTGGCTGGATGTCGCACGCTTTGGCGAAAGTGACGGCTTCGAGAATGACCGCATGCGCGAGCACGCCTGGCGCTACCGCGACTACGTGATCCGCAGCTTCAACGAGGACAAGCCGTATCCGCAATTCACCAAGGAACAACTCGCCGGCGACATGCTGCAGCCAATCACGCGCGACGGGCTCATCGCCACGGGCTTTCTCGTGGCCGGTCCCTGGGACGAGATTCAAAATGTCGCCCAGAGCAAAACGGAAAAGATGCGGACCCACGAGGAGGAGATGGAGGAGCTCATCGGCGCCGTGGCGCAGACTTTTCTCGGCATGACGGTAAACTGCGCCCGCTGTCACGATCACAAGTTCGATCCGATTCCCCAGCGCGATTACTACCGGATGAAGGCGGTCTTTGACGGCGTGGAGCACGGCCACCGGCCGATTCTGCTGCCGGATGAAGAAAAAGCCGTGGCGCCGCTCCAGTCACAGATCCAGGTCATCAAATCGCGATTGCTGGAATTGGACAGGGCCGCGGCCGCGAAGGAAGTGCAGCCGGCGGTAAACGCGGAAGCGCTGCGAAAATCCCTGCGCGCTGATCTCAAACAGAAGCAAGCCGAATGGGATGCTCGCGCTGTTCCGGTTTCTTACAGTGGCGTCATGCGCCAGCCGGAGCCGACTGTAATTTATGTGCGGGGCGACATCCGCAAACCAGGAGCGCCGGTGACCGCCGGTGGCCTGTCTCCGGTTCGCACGACTTCGAGCGAATTCCAGCTTCCAGCCGACGCACCCGAGGGCGTCAGACGATTGTGCTTTGCCGAATGGGCCGCTCGTCACGACAATCCACTCACGGCCCGGGTCATGGTCAACCGCATCTGGCAATACCACTTTGGCCACGGCTTGATCGACACGCCCAGCGATTTCGGCTTCAACGGGGGCCGGCCGTCGCATCCGGAGTTGCTCGACTGGCTGGCGCAGCGCTTCATTGCCGACGGCTGGAGTGTCAAGAAGATGCACCGCTTGATCATGCTTTCGGCCGGCTATCGGCAATCCGCCCGCTTCGATCCCAAAGCTGCCGCCATTGATACGGACAACCGCCTGCTGTGGCGGTTTGCTCCCCGCCGTCTGGAAGCCGAGACGGTCCGCGATTCCATGCTGGCGGTGAGCGGCGAACTGAATTCGCAGATTGGCGGCCCGAGCTTCAAGCCGTTCACGACAACCGTGTTCAATACAACCTTTTACCACCTCTTCGACCGCGGTACGCCCGAGTTCAATCGGCGCACAATCTATCGCATGCTGGTCAACACGGCGCGGAGCGCGCTGCTCGATAGTCTTGACTGCCCGTCGCCGTCGGTCGCGGCGCCGCAGCGGCGGAATACCACGACACCGTTGCAGGCGTTGGCGCTGATGAATGATTCGTTTGTGCAACGGCAAGCGAACCGGTTTTGTCAGCGCGTCGAAAGGGCCGCCGGCGCCAATCGTGATGCTCAGATTGCACTGGCTTATCGACTTGCGTTCGGACGGGCGCCGACGGCGACGGAAGAACTGGCAGCGAACGAGCTATGCCGAGATTCAGGATTAGAGAGCTTCTGCTGGGTGTTGCTGAATGCAAGCGAGTTCTTGTATAGTCGGTGATAGATGCGGACCAGGCTTTTTACCAGGCGGCCACCCGAGGAATGTCCAATGCCGATTCTCGATCATTTTCATCCACCGCTGAGCATTCGGCGGAACTGGGATTCGTTCCATACGACGTGGACTGTCTGCCTGGGGGACGCCTTAACTGCCTTGTTGCCTGAAACTTATCTTGTTGAAGTTCAAACGCAGGTGGGCGCCGCCGGAGAGATTGATGTCGCCACGTTTGAGGAAGGCGGACCAGCCAAAAACGGCGCCTCGGGCTCCGGCGTTGCGGTAATGTCGCCTCAAACATCCGTGTTCCCTGCTCCGACGATGACCATGCCTGTGGTCTTTCCCGAAGGCTTCGAGGTTCGTATTTTTTCCACGAAGGCAGGTCCACGGTTGGTTGCCGCACTCGAGTTGATTAGTCCAGGAAATAAAGACCGGCCGGAGAGCCGGCGCGCCTTCGCCGCCAAGTGCGCTAGTTACCTTTACCAGGGCATCAGCCTCATCATCGTAGATATTGTCACGGAACGTTCGGCCAACTTGCACAACGAAACCATGCGCTTGATGCAAGCCGAACAACGCTTCGAACTGCCTGCCGACGTGAATTTGTACGCGGTGGCCTATCGTCCTGTCCGCCGCGAGCAAAAAGAAGAAATCGATCTGTGGCCCGTGCGCTTCAAGATCGGCGATAGACTTCCCACCTTGCCGCTGATCTTGAGCTGGGAGACCTCGATTCAGGTAGACCTGGAGGCAGCGTATCTCGACGCCTGCAAGCGCCGACGATTGCTGTAAACGCTTGAACCCTCCTTCGCCTTCGCGTTTGTTTACGCGCCGCGCTTTCTTGAGCGAAAGCGGCATCGGTCTTGGCACGATAGCGCTCGCCTGGCTTCTCAACCACGACGGTTACGGCGCTGAAGCGAAAGCCTTTGCGCCTGGACCGCATTTCACCCCCAAGGCGAAGCGCGTCATCCACATCTTCTCCCTCGGCGGTGTCAGTCATGTCGATACGTTCGATTACAAACCGGACCTTGAAAAGCACCACGGCAAACCGTTGCTCGACAAAGGTAAGCTCGACACGTTCTTCGGCAAACCCGGCAACTTGATGAAGAGTCTGTACGCGTTTCGCCAGCGCGGCGGCAGCGGCATGTGGGTCAGTGATCTGCTGCCTCACCTTGCTAATTGCGTGGATGACATGGCGTTTATTCACTCGATGGTCAGCAAAAGCTCCTCGCATACACCGGCCACGTTTCAGATGAACACCGGCTTCACGCTCAACGGCTTTCCTTGCATGGGAGCCTGGCTGTCTTACGGCCTGGGATCGATCAATCAGCAGTTACCGATGTTTGTCGTGCTGCCCGATCCGCGTGGTTTGCCGGCCGGTGGATCGAATAACTGGAGCCAGGGATTCTTGCCCGCCGAGCATCAAGGAACGCCCTTCCGGACCGACACGGCGGAGCCGGTCGCTAACTTGCAAACACCGGCAGAGATTTCGCCTAAGAAACGACAGGCGAGCCTGGAGCTGCTGGCCAGGCTCAATCAGCAATTTGCCGACGACAACCCGGGCGACAGCGCCCTGGCCGCGCGCGTCCGTTCGTATGAATTGGCTGCGCGCATGCAGGCCAGCATCCCGGAAGCGATCAATTTCAGCGACGAAAGCGAGGCGACCAAACGGCTTTACGGCTTAGACAATGCCGTCACTGCCGGTTTTGGCCGGAATTGCCTGCTGGCGCGCCGCCTGATCGAGCGCGGCGTGCGTTTTGTACAGCTCATGAACGGCGGCGCCTTCGGCTCGCCGCGCATCAACTGGGACGCTCACGAAGATCTCAAGGACAATCACGACAAGCAAGCCGCGGTTTTCGACAAGCCCTGTGCCGGCCTGCTCAAGGACCTGAAACAGCGCGGCCTGCTTGATGACACCCTGGTCTTCTGGTCCTCGGAGTTCGGCCGCACGCCGTTCACGGAAGGCGTCAACGGCAAGGGCCGCGATCACCATAACCTGGTCTTCACCTGCTGGCTCGCCGGCGCCGGCTTGAAGAAAGGGATTCGCTACGGCGCCTCCGATGAAGTTGGCTACCTTCCCGCCGAGCAGCCGACCACTGTCCATGATTTCCATGCCACGATCCTGCACTTGCTCGGCCTCGATCACACGCGGCTGACCTTCTACCACAACGGCATCCAGCGCCGCCTCACGGACGTGCACGGGCATGTCCTGAACGAAATCTTGGCTTGAAATAAGATGTGCTCCTGTGGTGCTCTCAAAAGCCGTGGTTCATTACCGTCAGCCCTTTCTCTATTTCGGCCTCAATCAGGACAATTTGGGCCAGGCCCCGCGCACCGAACCAAAGTGGCGCATGACATTGGAGAAGGTTGAATCGGCCGGGTCGGGAGTGAATGGGGAACCGTCGGGCCTGAGATAGAGACAACCGGCATCGATCATCGGCAGCTTGCCGAACCACGCTTCCGCCTCGGCCACGGCCTTTAACCAATTCTCTTTGAGAACCGTCAGGCTCATCACTTCGCGCAGATGCTCGCTCTCCAGATCCTGCTGGCGGAATTTGACGTTGCGCTTTGCCGAGTCGAGAACCGACCAAGGCGTAAACCCCTGGTCTTTCGCGCAAGCCGACCAGCAGATTGCTCCGAGGCTCAGATAGTTGTCGTGCAGGTAGAGGATATCGAGGAAATCGCGAATTTCCGAGCGGCCCGCAAGGGCGAGTGCCTTGTTGGCGGCCAGGTCGGCAGGGTGCAGACAGTAACCAAATACGGGGTCCGGTTGCACGGGGAAAAACCGGAAGGCGGAGTCAAAGCACCAATCGAGCCGCAAGAACTCCTTTTCGCGACCGACCTGGGCTCTGTATAAAGAGGGCTGTCGCAGAAGCCACTCGACCGTGAAGCCGTGATTGGCCAGCGCTCGAAAGTCCGCTTCGGCAGATGTGTGGACACTCTCGGCAATGTCGTGAAAGAGGTCGACATCGGCAGAATAGCGAGGGCTGCCATCTGATCGATTGATGACCGTGCCACCGCCGACGTGACTTTCTGGTTTGCGCTGAGCGGCAAGCACGTGCAGGACAGTCTTTTGAAACTCAGTGAGCGGCATCGCAGCGTCTGTATCCGCCTATTTTTCCAGTCTGGCGGCGGCGAGGAGACCGCGTCGCCCCCCGTGAGTCCGCAGCCCCTTGACGATGAGAGGGACTAGTTCCTCGGTTATGATGAGGTCCGGCTTCATGTGCCAGAAACACGAGGCATAAAACTCGTGGAACAACACGCTCGCCAGTTCCAATCGTGCCGCTGTGCCTTTTTGTTCTTCCGCAGGCGTCTTCATGGGAACCTTTTGTCCGAAAAAGTTGAACTCGGCGCCAGGTATCGTAACATGTCCGAAAAGAGACAATCAAGCCGGCTTCGCCACAAGGATCATCGATGTACCAACCGTTGCACCGCGCTATCCTCCTAGGTATCTGCCTCCTGACAGTAAGTTCCACAACATTTGCCGCAGAACCTGCCAAACTCACTTTCCCCAGCGGCCGTGAATGTGCCGCACGCATGACCGTGCCGGCCGGCTTCGCGGTCAAGTGCTTCGCCAGCGAGCCGGACGTTGTCAATCCGATCGCCATCGACTTCGACCATCGCGGCAGGGCCTATGTCCTTGAATGTCTGCAGTATCCGACCAAGGGGCCCATCGGCAGCAAAGGCGCGGACCGCATTCGCATTTACGAAGACACCGATGGCGACGGCGTCGCGGACAAGGTCACGACTTTTGCCGAGGGCTTGAATCTGGCCACCGGCATCGCGGTCGGCCACGGCGGCGTCTTTGTCGGCGAGGCGCCGTATCTGCTTTTCCTCCAGTCCACCAAGGGCGACGACAAGGCGGACAAGCGCACCGTTTTGCTCGACGGCTTCGGCTACCAGGACACGCATGAAACCCTGAACAGTTTTCTCTGGGGGCCGGACGGCTGGCTCTACGGCTGCCACGGCGTGTTCACGCATTCGCTGGTCGGCAAGCCGGGCACGCCGCGGGACAAGCGTGTGCCGCTGAACGCCGGCATCTGGCGCTATCACCCGATCACGCAGAAGTTCGAGGTCTTCGCGGAGGGCACGAGCAACCCGTGGGGCTACGACTACAACGAAAACGGCTCCGGCTTCCTCACGGCCTGCGTAATTCCGCACCTGTTTCACATGGTCCCAGGGGGGCTTTACATTCGCCAGGCGGGCCAGAACTTCAATCCATATGGCTACGGCCAGATTCGCGAAATCTGTGATCACGTGCATTACTTTGGCGCATCCTCGCATGAGGGCAACATTGACCCGCGCCGCTTCACAGTCGGCGGCGGGCACGCCCATGCTGGCTGCCTGATTTATCAAGGCGGCGCTTATCCCGAGAAATGGCATGGCCGCGTGTTCATGAACAACATCCACGGCAGCCGGATCAACACGGACATTCTCAAACACAACGGCTCCACGTACATCGGCAGCCACGGCGAAGATTTTCTGGTCGCCAACGATCCCAACTTCCGCGTCATCCAGCTCCGCACCGGCCCGGACGGCTCCGTCTACATGACGGATTTCTACGATCCGCAGATCTGTCACAATACCGATGCGTCCATCTGGGACCGCACGCACGGTCGCATTTACAAGGTCGTGCACCAGGGCACGCCGCAGCCGCAGGTGGGAGACTTGAGCAAGCTATCTGGCGCCGATTTGGCGCAGTTACTCAAGCACCAGAATTCATGGTGGTGGCGGCAAGCGCTGCTCGTCCTGCAGGAGCGCGGTGATCGGTCAGTGGCGGCGCAATTGAAGGAGATGGTAGACAAGAGCCCCGATTATCGGGTAAGCCTGCGCGCCCTGTGGGCGGCTAATGCCATTGGCGCTTTCGATGAAGCGTATGGGATAACGTTGCTGGATCATCCACAGCCCTGGGTCCGGGCCTGGGCTGTTCGGCTGTTGGCTCAACTCGAGCAAATGCTTTCCAAGCCGCTCGAAGAGGCGCTGGTCGGTCTGGCCGGACGGGAAACCAGCGCGGACGTCCGCCTCCAGATTGCCTCGGCGTGCCAGCGTTGGGAGAAGCAGGACAGCGATTGCCAGGCGATTGTCCTTGCGCTCATCGCCGGGCATGATGACTCCAGGGATCCCGTGCTGCCTTTAATGACCTGGCTTGCCTTCCAGGGCTCTGAACGGCGCAATATCGCCAAGACGCTTCCGGTGGTGACCGCAATGGCTGGGAGCGACAAACCTTTCGTCCGCGATTTCCTGGCGCCACGTGCGTTTCGACTGGCGGTGAGCACGGCGAAGCCGGCAGTGCTGCCACTGGTTTACCAGGAGTTGTTGGACTTCACGGACGCGCAAGCGTGCCGCCGCAGCCTGGAGGGTATTCTTGAAGCGCTACGTGGACGTCGCGTTCCTGTGCCTTCCTCATGGAGCGAGATACTTGACGGACTTACCAAGAAGTTCCATGACGACTTGCAACTGAAGCGGCGTCTCCAGGAGCTGGGCATTCACTTCGGTGACAAAGACGCCGTGGCAGCCATGGAACAGGAAGCTGTGAACCCAAGTCTCGGCCTGGAACGCCGCCTGGAGGCCGTCCGTGAATTGGAACTGGCCCGGCTGCCCAGCTCCGTGGCGCCGCTTCTCTCTCTCGCCACGGGAAATGTTCCCGACGAACTGCGCCGCGATGCCTTGCGCGCCCTTGCTGCCTTTGACAGCGAAGAGGTGCCGGCCGCCACGCTCGCCGCCTGGCAGAACTTGCCGGCTGACCTGCGCAAGGAGATCGTCCTTGTGCTCGTCAGCCGTAAGACCTGGGCCGGCAAACTTATCGACGCGCTTCACGGCGGCAGCGTCGAACGGAAGGATCTCAGCGAAAACGATGTTCGCCGCATTCTGGCCTTCAAGGACAGAGCCTTGACGGACAAGGTCGAGAAGACCTGGGGAAAGCTGCGCGATCAGACGCCGGGCAAAGTTGAGGACCAGCTACGCAAGTTTCGCCAGCAGCTTGCCGACCTCCCGGCCGACCGCGTTGCCGGCCGGGCGGTTTTCGAGAAGAACTGCATGATCTGCCACCGGCTCTTCGGCAAGGGCAACGACGTCGGCCCCGATCTCACCGGCGCCAACCGCCGCGACCCCGAGTATCTGCTCATCAACATCATCGACCCGAACCGCGTGGTCGGCAAGGACTACTACCGGGCGGTCGTGTTTGACAAATCGGGCCGCCTGCATACCGGCCTGCTCGCGGAGAACACGCCGCAGCGCCTCGTGCTCAAGAGCGAGAATAGCAAGCTGACGGTGATTCCCCGCTCGGAGATCGACGACTTCAAGATCGAGGAAAAATCGCTGATGCCCGAGGGCTTGCCGGAAACGATGACGGAAGCTCAGTTCCGGGACCTGATCGCATATCTCCTGGAGGAGCCGTTCCTGACACGGGGTCTGATTGCCGGTCCGTTCAAGATGGCCCTCAACAATGCCGGGCCCATTGAAACGGCGGCGGATCCACTACACACGGATCGTGTCGTCTGGAAGCCGTTCGAGCTGGGCCCGGCCGGCACCATCGACATGGAGAAGCTCAAGGTCCTCGCTCCACCCACCGACAGCACAGCCTACGTCTACTTTGAAATAAACTCCCCCCGTGATATGAAAACTTCGCTCGAGGTGGCTGCCCACGAAGACGTGAAAGCCTGGCTCAACGGCAAGGAAGTACTGCGGCGCATGCGCTCCTTCGAGCCGCAGCGCTTCAGCGTGGATTTGAAGCAGGGCGCCAACAAGCTGCTTTTCAAGGTGCACAATATTTATGGACCGTCCTGGCTGCGCGCGCGCATCGCCGATCCGCAACGCGCCTTTGAGTTGTCGCGCCTGAAGGCTCCTTAGCTTGATGGCTGCCAAGGGCTTGCCGAGGTTAGGTAGGGAGGAGGTCATCATGAGAACTACAACACGGCCATAGACGCTCTCAGCATTTGACAACTCCTAAAAACATCCAAGAATTGCTTGACCGAAAGGATAGTCGGCATCATTTCCCGTTCCCCATGCTATCCGCAAGGCTGGGACGCAAAAACATATCTTACTGTGGAGGCGCAGAGGGAAGAGTACCCCGATGTCACGACACTTGACTCGCTCCATTCTTTGTTTTTTGAAAAGCGACGAGGGCCCGACCGCGGTCGAATACGCGGTCATGCTGGCCCTCATCGTGGCGGTGTGCATTGTCGCCATCAACACGATCGGCAACAACATAGACGAAACAGCCGAGCAGGTCAGCAGTGCTCTGCCCTAGCGACTTCGTTCGCTCGGAGCCTTGGCTTCCTAGGCGTAATGCTCGCGATTCGCGGCCAATGCGTAATGCATTAGACCTTAAGGGTCGGCCGCAGCGCGTTGATCTTCCGGCATGTCTCTTGAGCACCCTCTTGTCTGGTTGTATTCGTTCGGGGACGCCAGCCGGTCTGGTTGACGGACAGCAACAATTCGCGCATGCCCTGTTTAACACGGACCATGAGCCGGACCATCCACAACTCATTGTGATGCTGGGCATCCATGGGATGAAAGAAACACTGCGGCTCACAGGTCTCGATGGCGCCGGCGGGTATGCGATAGCGGTCGCAGTCCCCTTCGAGCAGGGCTTCACGGCGCTGCCCGTCGATGCGCATAAGAAGCAGATCGGACGACATCGTCAGTTTGACCTGAGTGAAGCTGTCGCGGGGAATGAGCGAAACATACGAGGCTTCGGCAGAGGCAGGGTCCACGAGAGGATCCGGCCGCTGGCCGATTTCCGCGCGCAGGCGGCGTTCGATCCAGCGGTTCTCGTAGACGCTCATGCAATACAGCGCTACGTAAATGCCCCAGGCAACACTGAGCGCTCCGACGATAAAGGGCCCGATACTCAGGGCAATCTCATCTTTGGAAAAGAAGTGCCAGCCGAGGTACAGCAGCCCGGCTCCTGCCAGGATGAACAAGAGCGGAGCCAAACCGATGAGATTGACCTTGAGCGCATATCCCGATGTGCGGACGCGTTGCCGGAAAGGTTCCGGCACCGCTGTGATGACCGCTGTGTCCGTGGCGACAGCCGGCTCGGTCACTGCGGGCAGGACATCCGCCGGCGCATCGCGCAGCTCAGCATGCTGAATTTCCAGAAACCGCGCCAGCCTGGGAAAGAGGGGACGCAAGGTCAGCACTTCCGGCGTCGTTAGCGCCACCTGGCGTAAATAAGTCCGGGGCACGCGCCTCGGCCGGAACATCGACTTCTCGTTCGACAGATCCTTGATGGACGCGTAAATCGGATATGCCAGCGGCGTATCGTCGGTGGGCACGGCATATTCAAGAATAAACCGGCAGGCGGCTTGCGCGTCGCCCCCCGGACGTTGCCTGGCGACGAATTCCTCGAGCTGGCCCGACCGGAGGGCGTGCAGCAGGGGTTCGCTGCAGAACGGCGGCAACACCGCTGTCTCGCGGTGCATCCATTGCCTGAGGTCCAGGCAATAGGCATTTCTGGCGCGCTTTGCTGCAATCGCTGCCGGGGCGCCTGCTACAACTGCCAACTCGAACAGAAAGCCCATCCAGTTCAGCCACGGCACGGCTTTCTTGGCCCTGGCGTCATCCGGCCGCGCGACATCCTCTGCGACGTCGGTCTGCATGCGAAAAACAACATAGTGCGGCAGCGCGTCAAACCGGGCCTCATTGCCGGGCGGCAGAATATCGACCATGCACAGATGGTAATAGCCGACATAGGCGACCAGTCCGCCAAGGAGACCCAGGCCGCCGGCCACCCAGGAATTCCGGCAGTGCGTCCAGCCGACCAGACCATACAACACGGCTCCCAAAAGCAAACCGGCAAAGAGCGGGACGACGAACAACAGATACCAACCCTGGAAGAAAAGACATTTCAGCACCCAGGCCACAGCAAGGGCTGCCCCAAGAGTTCCCACCAGAAGCACGGGCACGCCTTTCACGGGAAGACCTTGATCCGGTTTGTATTGCAGGCGGTCACTGAGGCTAGTCATGGCTGCACTCCGCTTGCGGGCGACGATCAGCGATCGTAACATGCCCCGGAAGAAGGCTCAAGAGTCTGAGAATCTATAACTGGAAGCATAGTCTTGGGAGCAATCTTCACGTAGAGTAGAATCTTCTCTGTCCACAAAACTGGCAACCTGGAAACTTGTTCGGCGATGCTTCATGCTTCTCACTCCGGTTAAGAAATTCGTCCATCCGCAAAAGGCCTACGAGCTGGAGTACCCGTCCCACTGGGACCAGCTCGAGCAGGATAACGCTCGCTCGTGCGGCTTCGGGCCGCATGAGCGCGACGACGTCGGGTTGTGGATCAGCATTCAGCCGATGAGCGTGGACACGGACCGACTCATCGAGGAACTGCCCAAGCTCTTTCAAAAGACGCTGGACAAGTCCGATGCGGAAAACCTGCGCAAGGACGAAACGCTCCGCCACTTCGGACTCAAGGCCGACATCAAGAAAGAAGGCGAAGCGGGCCATTACTGGCTGCTGGCGGGCGGGGACGTCATCCTGTTTGCCAGCACCCAGGTCCCGGCGGCCGAGCGCGCGGAATGGAATCCGCTCTTTGAAAAAGTAATGGCCAGCCTGTGCATCCGCCGCGACGATGAGTTGGTCAAGATCAAGGTGGCCGGCGAGGTGCTCAAGCAGTTGCGCGAAAGGCATCCGGATCAGGAGTTCGAATTCGATGAAGAGGGCATCCGCGGCAAGAACCAGAAGGTGTTTCTGAGCAATCTCTATCGGGAAGTCTTCACGGCGCCCGACCGGCGCGCCGAGATCATCAAGGATTTCGTTGAAAACCTGAGCCAATCCGCGCGCGCGGACATGGGCCACGAAGTGTGGGAAGAGTGTCGCGCGCAGATCCTGCCCGTGCTCAAGCCGCGCGCCTACGTGCATAAGGAAGGTCCCACGCAGCATCTCCTGATCACCGAATGGCTGGCGGATGTGGTGATCTGTTACGTGATCAGAGGGAAGAAATTCTTTCGCTTCGTAACCGGCTGGGACGTGAACCGCTGGGGGACGACCGCGCAGGACTTGCACCAGTTGTCGATTGAAAACCTTCGGCAACTGTCGTGGCCGAGCCGGCTGGAAGGCTCCCGTCAGGCGGACGGCGGCCGGATCATTCTGGTGGACACGAAAGACGGCTTAGCGTCCAGCCGCATTCTGCATCCGGACTTCCACAAACTTTTCTCCGGTCCGCTCGGCAGTCCTTTCTGGGCCGGCATTCCCGACCGCGAAACGCTGGTAACCTACTCCAACCGCCGCTCGCTCAAGCAGCGCATTCCGCGGCGCTTGAAGAAGGATCATGATTCCTCGGCGTATCCCATCACACCGCGGCCGTTTCTGGTGACGCGCGATGGCATCGCGCTACCGGGCGAATGACCAGGCGAGGCGGATTGAGAGCTGTTTCCGCAGATTGCCGCGGCAATTCTCCTAGTTAGCGAACTTCGCGATTCGGCCGCGCGGCCCCACTGCCCAGCCTTCACCGGTCGAGGTGAATCCGACACTGTTGTAGTTCTCGTGGTCAAGCGGTTTCCAGGTCGCACCGTTGTCCTGGGAAAAGTTGGAGCCCGACGTCCCTACCGCGACCCAGCGATCTTTCGCCCACGCCACGCCGGAGCGAAAGGGAAACGGTCTGTCGACGAGCATCCAGGTTTTGCCGCTGTCGGCGGTGATGGCCGCGGTCGCGCCGGAATCGTTGGGTTTGCGATAGTCGCCGCCGACGATCATGCCATGATTCGGATCGCGAAAGGCGATCGAGAAAATGCCGGCCGACTCGGCGCCGGCAACAATCGGCGCCTGGCTAACCGTCCAGTTTTGGCCTCGATCCTGAGAATGAAAGACCCGCGCCGTTTTGGCTCCTCCCGTGCAGAACCAAATGTCATGCTTGCCATGCGTGACCAGGCAGGTGCCGCTGGCAGCGAAGGCGCCCTCGTTCGGCAGCGCCGGCGGCAGATTTATCCCCGAAAGCGGCTGCCAATGTGTTCCGCCGTCATCCGTGACGATCAGCTGAAATTGCCCCTTGACAGGGTCGCCCAGAGCAACGCCGTTCTGGTCGTCCCAGAAGGCCATGGCATCAAAAAAGCCTCCGGGGTCGGCGTTTTGGAATTGCAGGCTCCAGGTTGTGCCGCCATCAGCCGTTTTGTAAATGCGGGAAGCCGCGCCGGGGCCGGCGCTCAACAGGTAGGCCGTGGTTTCTCCAAAGGCTTCCACATCGCGGAAGTCGAGTTTTGCCGCGCCGGGCACGGTTCCGACGGACCAGGTCTTGCCGGCGTCTGTGGTTCGTGCGTACGTCCCTTTGGTGCCGCTGACCCAGGCAACTTTTGCACTCACGGCACAAAGGCCGCGAAAGTCCGCATCAGAGCGGATGGCCTGCTGTCGCCATTGGGCATGAGCGATTGAAACGCAGAGCCCGAGAAGCGCTGCGGCGAGGTAGAAAAGCTTCATAGCATCATGTTCCTCACAGAGTACGCGCCGACATACACAAAGCGCATATTGTAAGGAACCAGGCCGGTCCCGCCCTAAAGAGTTGGGAGCGCACGCTCGACCGTCTTTTTTGCGTCGATGCGCTGCAGGGCGAGGGCGATGCCTTTGCGGATGAGGCCAATCTTGAAGGGCCTATCGAGCGCTTGCTGGAGTGCCGGCACAGCCTCCCGGGCGTCGGGACCTATTTGTCCCAGGTAGTCGGCCGCTATCCAGCAGATCAGCTCGTTGTCGTTTGCCAGGGCCTTGATCAGGGCGGGGATAACCAGCGGGCCCTTGTTGGGGTCGATCTTCCACAAGGCCACGGCCGCTTCCATGCGGACGGCAGGATCCTCATCCCACAGGGCCGTATGGATCAAAGGCGGCACGGCGGGTTGGGCCTCAGGACCGAGATCCCCCAGGGCGACCGCGGCGTGGAAGCGCAAGACTTCCAATTCATTCTGGAGGGAGTCGGTGAGCGCGGCGACCTCCGAGTCCGCTTCGGGGCCGACTTGCAGGAGCGCATGGGCCGCCTGGGTGCGGACGGACGCGTCGTCGTCCTTGAGGGCAGTTTCCTTCAAAGCGGCACGGAGCACGGGCATGACCCGATGCATCTGTCCGCCAAGGTTGCCCAGCGCCGTGAGCACGCGGACACGCACGTTCCGGTCGGGATCCTTCAGGAGGGAAATGAGAATCGGGGCCAGGGCCAGCCGCGGGGCAGCCTGATTCCAGATCGAATGGTCCTGGCCGCGCTCATACGGACTATCATGGCTGAGGGCTTCCAGCCAGTCGACAAGCGGCCGGTGCTGAGGAAGTAGTTCAGAAACTGCGGTCATGGGCCATTCCCTTCGCAAAGTGCTCATATCTTTCTGGGGCGGCAACGGGTTGTTGTCACTTTCGAACTAAAGCAGGGACCGTGCCAAACCTGGGCGCGTCGTCACAAAGTTTGCCGCGCTGTCTCGAAGTACGCTACCTCCCGGTTTCGAGGGCTCCCCTCTGCGCCTTAGGCGTGGCACGTTTTTAGCCTGCCGGATAACTTTTGTTCCCAGCTCCACCGGCCGCCGGATCGAACACACCAAGGTGAGAGCCATCGCCTACTTCTTGGGCTCCAGCACATCCACGATCTGGTTCTTGGCCAGCGTGCGTTTGCCGGCGCTGGTTTGCAAGATGAGCCATTCGCCCGTGTCGCGCACGACGGCACCTTCAATTTTTTCAGTCGTGTTATCGATCTTGCGCGTTACGACAACCTGGGTGCCGGGCGCGGCCAGCCGGGCCTCTTCGGGGCCGCCCTGCTCCGGGGGCGCCGCGGCCGGGCGAATGCCGCCTCGGTCGGAGACACCGACGGCGGCGCGGATGGACGGAGAGGCGCTGCCCAGACGAGCAAGCGCGGCATCATACTGGCGGGCGACGCGCGCCGCGTATTCGGGAGTCGCCTGCATGGCCAGGGTTTGGGCCATGTCGGTCTTGATGGCGCCCTCATAGCCGGTTCCCGCGGCCAGATTCCAGGAGGTACCCCCGAGGCCGCCGTAGTAGCCGGAGACATACGGATAGCCGAAATAGCCCGCCCCATAATACCCCGGATAGCCGTAGCCGGTATCGGACGAGTTTCCATAAAATTGCAATTGCACGTTGGTGCGGCGCTTTTCCAGGAGTCGCTCGTCGTCCACATACTCGCGCCGCAAGGCCGCCAGTTGACCGGCCAGGCCCGCCTCATTTTCCACGCGCTCCAGGTCGCGCAGCGCCGCCTGGTCGTTGGCCAGGCTATCGCCGCTCGTCACGTAATGAACGGAGCGCCTGGCGCCGTTATAAATAACCAGGCGATGGACGCCCGGATCGCTTTGCTGCGCAGGTTGGGCCTGTGCGAGGCCGGTGCTGGCGGTCATCAAAGCGGCACACAAAGCGCTCGCGAATCGGGGATAAAAGTGGCGCATGGAAACACCTCGCTGGGGGACGCATCCGTAGTGTGTAGGAGAATGCGGCGGCCGCGGGAGGGGCGGATGCAAGACCCAAGACGGCCGTGTGGGGCGGGCAGCCTGCCAAAAGAGAACCCGCGCCTCGTCCAGGTTCTTTGCAAAATTCGCGCCGCCGCTTTTGAACGGATACAGCCCCGCGAAAAAAAGGGAGGCCAAAATAATTGACCTCTGCATGGATTCATTGCCCTTTGTGCGTCCGCGCATTGCGGAAGATGAGGTCCAGGCCTTCTTTGCCCATCACGTTGCTCATGTTGATCCTCGTGAGTGTGCTCCGCCGAGGCTACCTTGGCAGAACTTGTCATGTTTGCCCGTCGAAGCGGGCGACAGCGCCTTTCATCTATCATTGGCTCCAGGGTCCGAGGATAGTTCTGGGCGCGCCGCTCTCGTAATTTGGCTTGCCTTTTCCTCCGCTTCTCAGCGCATGGCCCTCCGGGGCGGCACGACGGCGGTCCGCCAGGTGGAATAGAGCGTGCCGGTCATCACCAGCACCAGGGCCACGACAAAGGCGAGCAACACCGGCACCGGGGTAAGGCGGCTTGGCACTCTGAAACCGGGGTGCATATCGACGCCGGCCAGGAAAATGCTCGCGATCCAGTAGCCGTTGAACAAGCGCAGCCAGACAAAAGCGAGCACGATCGACAGCGCGGCCCCGGCGACGCTCAGCAACAGACTCTCCACCAGGCTGCGGAAGAGCAGCTCGTCGGTTTGCCAACCGGTGGCTTTGAGGATGCCGATCTCGCGGCGGCGCTCGCTCGTGCCGACGCCGGAAGTCACCAGCACTGCCAGAATGCCCACGGCGAAGGCCAGCAGGAAATGCAGGTTGAAGATGCCTTCGCGATGCAGCAAGCCGGTGGGTAAGAGCGCCTGCAGGTCTGCGCGCGTCGTCGCCTTGAGCGCCAGCCGCGCTTCCGCCCCGGGCGAGGGCAGCGGGTGCAGCCTCAGAATGGCGGCACGCACGCTGTCCTGATAGCCCCGCCGGCAGGAAACGAGCAGATCGGTGGCCAAGGCTTCCTGGTTGCAGATGGCCGCCGCCGACTCCAGCGTGGTCAGGACCAGGTTGGCCTGCCAGATGGCGACGTCCGCCTGGAAAATGCCCACAACCTGGGAAATCCGCTCGCCCCTGGCGTTGTGATAAAAGGGCGGCAGCCGGGCGCCGACGTGAATGTTCAGCCGCCGCGCCAGCTCCGTGCCCATGACCAGCTCATTCAATTTGCCGGGCTGCGGCAAGCGGCCCTCGACGCAATGAACGGTGGCCGGGAAATGCTCCGCGGGCATGCCGACCACAACGGCCGGCTCGTTGTTCTTGCCGAGCGCCATGGGCGCCACAATCCGCGGCACGACTCCGGTGACGCCGTCGATATTGCGGATT
>DASZFN010000013.1:0-38591 GCA_035939715.1 Gemmataceae bacterium
CCGTACGGCGGCGCCAACACCGGCCTGGGCGGGGTGATCCGCGATCCGCTGGGCACCGGGCTTGGCGCCAGGCCGATTTGCAACACCGATGTGTTCTGCTTCGCTCCGCCGGACACGTCGCCGGAAGCGCTTCCCTCAGGCGTCTTGCATCCCAAGCAGGTGATGAAGGGTGTCGTTGCCGGGGTGCGCGACTATGGCAACCGCATGGGCATTCCCACGGTGAATGGCGCCGTCTGCTTTGACGAGCGGTATCTCGGCAACCCGCTGGTGTTTTGCGGCACCGTGGGACTGATCCCGGTCGATCGCTGTCGCAAGGCGCCGCAGGCGGGCGACCTGATCGTTGCCGTCGGCGGACGAACCGGCCGCGACGGCATTCATGGCGCGACCTTCTCGTCGATTGAGCTGACTGCCGAATCGGAAAAGGTCAGCGGCGGCGCCGTGCAGATCGGCAATGCCATCACCGAAAAGAAGATGCTCGACGTCTTGCTGCAGGCGCGCGATCGCGGCCTCTATCACGCGATCACGGACTGCGGCGCAGGCGGCCTCAGCTCAGCAGTCGGCGAGATGGGCGAGACAATCGGCGCGGCCGTGGAACTCGATAAGGCGCCTCTCAAGTACGAGGGCCTCTCCTACACCGAAATCTGGATCTCGGAAGCCCAGGAGCGCATGATCCTGGCCGTGCCGCCTGAGAATTGGCCGGCCTTTCAAGAATTATGTGCCAGCGAAAACGTCGAGGCCACCGCCATCGGCCGCTTTGAGGCCAGCGGCCGGCTCAAACTCCTCTATGAAGGAAACCAGGTCGCCCATCTGGATATGAACTTTCTCCACCACGGCCGGCCTGCCGTCGTGCGACAAGCCCGTCAGCCGGAAACATCGGCAAGCGCGCTGACGGCCAATGGACACCGGGCTACGGATTTCACGGAAGTCCTTTTGAGAATTCTCTCCTCGTACAACGTCTGCAGCAAGGAATGGATCATCCGCCAGTACGATCACGAGGTGCAGGGCGGCACGGTCATCAAGCCGCTGGTGGGCGCGCGTGGGGACGGTCCCGGGGATGCCGCGGTTGTCACGCCCGTCCTCGGCTCGTGGGTAGGCCTGGCCATCGGCTGCGGCATCAATCCGCGTTACGGCGATCTCGATCCGTACCGCATGGCCGCGGCGGTGGTCGACGAAGCTGTCCGCAACGTCGTCGCCGTTGGGGCTGATCCTAAACGCATTGCCCTGCTGGATAACTTCTGCTGGGGTAACACCGACCGGCCGGAAGTGCTTGGCTCCCTGGTCCGTGCTGCGGAGGCGTGTCGCGATGTGGCGCTCGCCTACGGCATGCCCTTCATCAGCGGCAAGGACAGCCTCAACAACGAATTCCATGCCGGCGACCGCAATATCACCATTCCGCCTACCTTGCTGATCAGCGCCCTCGGCCGCGTGCCTGACGTGCGCCGCTGTGTGACCATGGATTTGAAGGAGCCGGGCAATTCGCTTTATCTCATCGGCCAGACCAAGGACGAGATGGGCGGTTCGCATTTCAACCTGGTCACCGGCAGAGAAGGAGGCAAGGTGCCGGAAGTCGATCTAAAGCTCGCTCCGCAGATCTTCCAGAGATTGCACGAGGCCATCCAGCGCGGACTAATCTGTTCCTGCCACGATGTAAGTGAAGGCGGTCTGGCGGCGGCCGTGGCGGAGATGGCGTTAGCCGGAGATGTTGGCGCCGACCTCATCGGTGTCCGCCCGACTTCGGCAGAGAAAGCAGAGGAAATCATTCTCTTCAGCGAGTCTACGACGCGCTTTGTCGTCGAGGTGGCACCGGCGAACGAGGCCGCATTTCGAGACTGTATTTGGCAGCATCTTCCGCTGTGCAAAATTGGTCAAACCTGCAAAGAGCGACGCTTGCGAATGGCCGGCGCGGGCGGCGAGTGGATTGTCTGGGCTAATCTCGTGGACCTCAAAGACGCCTGGCAGAAGCCGCTGCGATTGTGAACGGATTTGCTTCCGACATGCCACTTTCAAGGTCGAATTGACCTTCAGCAAGCATGCAGCGTAATATGCTTCGAGACACAATATTGCCTCAATTCTCACGAGGAGGATCTATGGCCGTTCTGGAGCCGCGCTACAGCATGGAGGAGTTTGCCCGGCGCGGACATGAAATCTACGAGCGTGACATAAAGCCGCGCCTCCAGGCGAAGGATGATGGGAAGTTTGTCGCAATTGATATTGAGACCGGCATGTGGGAGATCGATAACGATGACATCGCTGCCAGCGATCGTCTCCTGAAACGCAATCCGGTTGCGCAAATGTGGTTGGAGCGCGCCGGACGCTCTTCTGCCTACAGAATCGGATATCGTATTGTCAACGGAGGGCATTCATGATCGCCGGAGTCGTCAACGCCGGGCTAGAGGCAACGGTTCCCCTAATTGTGCGCGATGGTACGGGCAACGATCATTCGATTGAGGTTTTTGTCGATACCGGTTTCAACGGCTCCTTGACGCTGCCCTCTTTAGTGATTGCTGCCTGGGGTCTTCCTTGGCGAATGCGCGGGACGGTGACCCTTGGAGATGGCAGCACACAACACTTCCATGTCCACGATGCGATCATCCTTTGGCATGGCACTATCCGGCACATCTCGGTGGAAGCTGCCGACACTCATCCTCTGATCGGGATGAGCCTGATCTCGGGAAATAATTTGCAAATTGAAGCGATTCCCGGCGGTCGCGTTATCATTGACGGATTGCCAGCAACAGCGCCCTAATGGCGAAGACCTAATTTGCCTTCAAGGAATGGAAAACGGGGGCTTGACAACTTGTCTTCCAGCGATTCTCGATTACGGTGCTAGTCGTTTCGCCGGTCTGATCCCATGGCGCGCACCCCAAGGCGCGCCGCAAACCGTACTTTTTGCTCCACGGTCAGCTCCTTCTGATAGCGCTTCTTCACCGCGTCCATCCAGCGAATTGGCCGCTTGCCATATTGGGTAATGACCCGGGTCAGCACAGGCCCGTCCATTTCCAGCGCGCCTCGGATGCCGGGCTCAGCATCGCTCGTGGAAGCGATCTCCTGGTAACCGACGCCAAGCGCCTTGGCGAGCGCTGCGTAGTCGATGCGGGCCAGAACGGTCGCCGTCGTGCGATGATAGGCCGACTGTTGCAGTTTTTGCATGAAGCCAAAGGTCTGGTCGTCGAGGATGAAGAATTTGACCGGCAAATGAGCACGCGCGGCGGTGGACATTTCCATCGCCGACATGAGCATGCAGCCGTCTCCGGTGACGGTAACGATCTGCCTGCCGTGATGAACGCACTGAGCGCCAATTGCAGCGGGAATGGACCAACCCATGGCCTGATTGTCCGTGGGGTTGAAGAAAGTCCTGGGCTGCACGGTTTCGACTACCTCCGCCGCCCAGAGTTCCGCGACCGTTACGTCCACAAAGATCAGTGCATCGGGATTGGTGCAGCGCCGCAGAGCGAGCAGAAACGGCATCGGATCGGCGCCGCAGCCAGGGTAGACCGCGGCATTCTTGTTTTGTTCCGCGCCTTTCAACTGGCGGATGCACGCCTGCAGTCTCGCATCGCACGGGCGGCGCAGGCAGTCGGCGCGCTCCAGGAGCCGGTCCAGAAACAAGCCGGCGTCGGCATTCACGGAGACCTGTGTCTTCATGATGCGGCCGAGATTATCGGGGTTGGCGTCCACGTGAATGAGCGGGCAATGCTCGGGGTCCGAATAAAATCCGGTGGAAACCTCACTGTAGCGCACGCCGATGGCCAGCACCGTATCGACCGATTTGAAGACCTGTTCCGCTGCGACCGTGGCTTGCGGTCCGTAGCCCCAGCCAACGGAGAGCGGATGGTTCTCCGGCATCGCGCCTTTGCCGGAGATACTGGTCGCCACCGGTGCCTGCAGGAGCTCGGCCACTTGCACCAGCGACGGCGCGTAGTCCATGCAGCCCAGCCCGGCATAGATTCCCACCCGGCCTTGGCAGCGGCTCAACAGGCCGACGGCATGCTCGAAGGCCTCCTCGTCAAACGGCACTGCGGCAGGGGCCAAAGGCGGCGAATGATAGTGGTGGCTCTCGATCAACAAGTTGTAGGGGACCACAACCGCCACGGGGCCGGGCTCGCCTGCCTTTGCAAGCTGAAATGCCTTGCGCACCGCGCAGGGAATCTCGGCGGCATGATTGACGGCAAATACTTCCTTGGTGATCGGCCGAAGCAGGTCCACCTGCGGCAGCGAATGAACTTGATAGGGGCGATGTTTCTCACCATTGGCGACATCACCGGCGATGCAGACAAGCGGAACGCTGTCGAGCAGCGCCTCACCGATGCCGGTCAGGGCATTGGTCACTCCTGGACCGGGGACAATGCAGAGCACACCGGGCTTCCCTGTGCTACGCGCGTAGCCGTCCGCCATGCATGCGGCGGAGTACTCGTGCGTGACGAGCAGATAGCCCAGCCCTTTGCTCTTTATGGCGTCCCACAGTTCGTTCTCCTGCGCGCCGGGGATGCCGAAGACACAGTCCGTCCCCTCGGCGATCAGCGTCTCCACCAAGGCCTTGGCCCCTGTCATCAGCCCGGACACCGTGCCATCGTCGTGATGGCGCAAACTGTGATGGCCGGCGAGAACGGGTGTTGCTCCGTTGACGAGTGGCGCCAGGCAGGGAAGGACCATGGTCTTAAGCAGGTCGCGCCGCGAGAGGTTAAAATCCATGAAGCGCCTCGGTGATGGTGCTGGTCGAGCCGTCCCAACGCTGACGCCGTAACCTTGCCGCCTGAACGGGCTGTGCATGCTGTGGCGGTGACAGCGAATGTGCGGAACAGACGGGCTTTTGCCCGGCGGCCCACAGTCCCGCCTCCCTGTTTATCGGAGACTGCGTCGCAGAATTACCGCGAAAATCGACGGATTGCCGTTACCATCCCATTCCCGCGTTCTCGCCACCACCACATTCGTGTATCGTGCCAGCATGTCGGCAAAGGCTCCGGATCACAGGCGGCTGATCGCGCTGGCGGTCCTCTTCGAAGGCGGTCTCGCTGTGCTGGCTCTCGGATTGGGCTGGCTGGTTGACGAACCGCCGCTGCACAGCCTGCACTGGAGCTGGAACGACGCCTTTGCAAGCCTTGCCGCGACCTTGCCCATGCTCCTGATGTTCGTCATCTGTTTGCGCTGGCCGATCGGACCGCTGGCGCGTGTACGCGCCCTGCTGGACGATTTTGTGCGTCCCATTTTTCGTGGCTGCTCTGCAATGGAAGTGACAGCGATCGCCTGTCTGGCCGGGCTGGGCGAGGAAATGCTCTTTCGTGGCGTCCTTCAAGGGCTCGCAAGCAGGTGGTTTGGTCCCTGGATGAGCATCGGCCTGGTGAATGTCCTATTCGGCCTGCTGCACATGGTCACGCCGGTGTATGCGTTGACGGCCGGATTGATCGGGCTATACCTTGGTTGGCTGATGCTCTGGAAGCAAAACCTTTTGCTCGTCATCGTTCCGCATGCGCTCTTTGACCTCGCGGTTCTCCTCTACGTGATCTACAGCACCGCAGCTGAAAGCAATCATCCCGCCCAAGGCCAGGAGTGCAGCTGAAGCGCGCATCCATTTTTTCCAAGATTTTCCTGGCATCCGCAGTTTGAGTCGCTATATTAATTCAATTCGACAGCTGTAATTCGAGGGAGCGACGAGAAGCGACCTCCGCTCGAATGTTCAAGCCACTTTGCCTCTTGAGGAAAGGAGTCCTCCAATGGTTGCCAACTCTTCAACTCTTCGCATCGGCATCTACGGTCTGGAAGAACACGCCTTTCCCGGAAACCGGGGCTGCGCCTTGTGGCCGGTTGGCTATTCCGCGGCCGTGACGGCGGCGGGAGCCATGCCCGTCATGCTCCGCGACAAGATCGGCCGGCACACCTGGGCTGACGTTCTGGGCGACTTGCACGGCATCGTCTGGGCCGGCAAACCACACGAAAACGGCTATGCCACACCCGAGGAGGAGCGCCTTTGCCAATGGTGTCGCAAGAATAGCTTTCCCTTGCTCGCCGTGGACCACGCCATGCACGGCCTGAACACGACCTTCGGCGGGACGATTCACGTTGATCTCGCCCGTGAACGGCCGGAAGCCCTGCAACATCGCCATCCGCCTGAACATGGGCTGCGCCACGCGATCAATATCGTGCCGGGCACGCGCCTCGCGAGCATCTACGGTGAAGGCGAATTGGCCGTCAACAGCGAGCACCGTCGGGGCGTCGCCCGCGTGGCCAACGGCTTTCAAGTAGGCGCAACGGCGCTAGACGGCATCGTCGAGGCGATTGAAAGTCAAAGCGCCGCCTGGTTCGCCATGGCCGTGCAATGGCGACCCGCTTCCACCAGCGCCTCCGGGCTGGATATCCAGCTTTTCCGTGGGCTGGTTCAGGCAGCGGAATCGCGCGTAGGCGCCAGGCGAAAGAAGTCTCGTATTGCCTGCACTTCGGCGGCATGAAGAAAAGCAGCCGGAGCCGCCCTGAATTCCCAGCTGAGCGGCTGACATCACCGAGATGTCGCCATAGACTTTACCTTCTTTTTGTTCAGTGGTCAAGAGTTCACTTAGGCAAGTTACGGTCGATGTGATGGCGGCGCCTACTTTCGGAAGGATCCGAATGGAAGAACTCTTTACTCCTGAGACGTTTGGCAGTTTTGGGCCGCATGCTTTGAGTAAGATTGCCGACTTGCCTGCGCGCAGTCCAGGCGGCCGGATTGCAAGATCGCGTAGCCAGGTGCGAAAGCTCTGCCCGCGCCTCCCTGGCGTGTATGGAATGCTCAATGGCAACGAGCAATTGATTTATGTTGGCAAGGCAAAGTGCCTGCGCGCGCGACTGCTAAGCTATTTCCGTCCAAAGAGCCGCGATCCCAAGGCGGGACGCATCCTACGGCAAACGGCAAGCATTGTTTGGGAAGAGGCAGCGAGCGAGTTCGCAGCCCTGCTCCGGGAACTGGAATTGATCCGCCGCTGGCGGCCGCGCCTCAATGTCCAGGGCCAGCCTGGACGCCGCCGGCCCACTTATATCTGCGTTGGCCGCAGGCCCGCCCCGTACCTCTTCCTGTCGCGTTTTCCGCACCGAGATGTCCTGGCTTGTTTTGGACCGATCCCGGCCACCTGGCGGGCAGGTGAAGCCGTGCGACGTCTGAATGATCATTACCGGCTCCGGGACTGCCCGCAAGCGCAGACCATGGTATTTGCGGAGCAGCTCGAGCTCTTTCCCTTGTCGCGGGCTGCTGGTTGCTTGCGCTACGAGATAAAGACTTGCCTTGGTCCCTGCGTCGGCGCCTGCGCACGCCGCGACTACCACTCTCAGGTTCGCGCCGCACAGCGTTTTCTGCGCGGCCAGGATCTATCTCTCCTCGATTCCCTGGAAAGCGACATGGCTCGCGCTTCCGAAACCCTCGAGTTTGAAAAGGCCTCGGCCCTGCGCGATCGGCTGGACATCTTACGCTGGCTGGAAGAGCGCCTCAGCCGCTTGCGCAGCGCTCGCGACAAGCAGTCGTTCATCTACCCAGTTCGCGGACACGACGGCAAAGAACTCTGGTACCTGATCCATGGCGGCCGGGTTCTGGCCGTGGTCCCTGCCGTCGGGGACGGCATCCCGAGCCGATGCGTGGACCAAGTGATCCGCAAGGTTTTCCAGAGCAAACCGTTGGAGAAGGATCCGCTGCCTGTCGACGAAATGGACGCCGTGTTACTCGTCGCCGCCTGGTTCCGCCGGCATCCGGAAGAGAGGAACCGCCTTATTTCACCGGAAGACTTCTACAGTCGTTTTCTCATGGCGGCCAAATGAACGTGGCTCCGGACCGTGTCTGGGCCTGAGGAGTTCAAGTTTCGGCGCTGACGCGATAAATTCCCCAGGCTGGCGGCAACTCCGCCGGCAACAGGTCCTTCAGCAGGCGCTGTTGCTCATCGATTTCCGCCGAGGTCAGGATGCCTAGCGTCTGAAGGCGGTCGCGGACCTCGTCGTAGAACATCAGGATGTTCTCGATCATCAACGCATCGGAGCGACATTCCGACCATGCCAGGCGAATACACTGATACCCGCCCGCCTCCAGCGTACGCGCCAGGTTCGCCCCCACGTCGGGGGAAATCCGATTGGCCAGGTAGAGGCGATTGATGGCCATGGCCCAGACGTGCAGAGGCGCCAGCTCCGGGCGGCCGGTGGCCTCCAGGTAGGCCAGGCGGCCGAGCGGCGACCGGAAGTCAGGCTCAATGAAACCGACGCGCGTGCCCGGCCGCAGCGCCGCGCGGAACCGGCCGAGTACAAATTCCGCCATCGGCAAATGGTGCAGCACGGCCCGGCCTACGACGACGTCGGCGCCGTTCAGCCACGATCCCAGCTCGGCAACATCCGCGCGCACGGGCTCGAAACGCGCCGCGCCGGGATCGGCCAGGGCGCGACTTGCCTGAGCCAGCATGCTTTCGCTCGAATCCACACCAAGGAGCACGCCGCCTTGCCCGAGGCGGCGGAGGATGCGGCGACTGAAGCCGCCCGGCCCGCAGCCCAGCTCGACCACGCGGTCGCGCGGCTTGAGGGCAAGCTCATCAAGCAGCCGCTCGGAGACCTCGGCAAAGTGGGCGTCCTGAATCTCCAGCCGCCGCGCCGCGCGGTCGGATTGGCCGAGTATGTAGCCGTGCGCTCCATTCATGACTGCATCCCTGTGCGCCAACAACGCGAAGCCGACGGCAGCGAAAACAAAAAAGAAGGCCTCAACGCAAACGCAGTCGCGTCAAGGCCTCAAAATGGGCGGCACAGGATTCGAACCTGTGACTTCTACCGTGTGAGGATAGCACTCTAGCCGCTGAGTTAGCCGCCCAGGGTTTGCTTGTTGCACTTTGCGTGGCCGGGGCTGCCAAGCCCCGGTCGATCATACTCGCTGAGGAACACGCCGGGGCTTCGAAGAGTCAGCCCCGGCCACATGTTTACTGCGGGGGCATGACGTTGTTGGGGTTGTCTTCAAATTTCGGGACGTTCATCGTCACGCGCTGCGGGGGCCGGGGCGGCTCGATGGCGGCCGAGGGCTCCTGGCGAACCATGCTGGCGCCGCTGTCCACCTCGTCTTCCAGCCCCTTCATGCCTTTCTTGAACTCGATGATGGTCTTGCCCAGGTAACGGCCCATTTCCGGAAGGCGTTTGCCGAAGAGCAGAATACCGATGACCAGGAAAATGATCCAGTGGACTGGACTTTCCAGACCTGGCAAGAATGCCAAAAGGGAATACATGGTTATCTCCTCATCTATCCGAGGCCCGCGGGCGGCGCCTGCCGAGCGCCGCCCTGGGCGGCTGCGCCGGTGTCGCTGCTGCCGGGGCTGAAGTTTAGGTTGGCGGCGGCGTAATGTTGGCCGGGTTGTCTTCAAACTTGGGCACGTTGGTGTTCAGGCGCGGGGGCGGCCGGGGCGGCTCGATGGCGGCGGGCGGCTCGTGCCGGGGCGGGGAGCTGCTGGTGTCCACGTCGTCCTCGAGCCCTTTCATGCCTTTCTTGAATTCGATAATGGTCTTGCCGAAATAGCGGCCCATCTCCGGAAGGCGTTTGCCGAAGAGCAGAATGCCGATGATCCCAAAAATGAGCCAGTGGATCAGGCTGAGTGAGCCCATAAATATCTCCTATCCTGATGAAAGTCGGCGTCGCTGGCATGCCGGGCAGGGCCTTTGCCGGCGCTGCGGGCTGCGGTGTCGTCGACATTCGATGCGCTACACCTCTGGGATCAATGCGATACGCCACATCCCAAAGTATAGCAAGTTCAAGGAAACGAACACAAGCAAAATGGCGGGGGGCAGGCTGCGCCGGTTTCAGCCAAAAGCGCGGCCGCTGCGTACAGAAAGCAGGGTCATCGAGGCACTCTCCTGGAAGAGGTGTGAAGGCGGGATCGCGTTGGAGGGGCCGGAACCACAGCGCCCTGCGAGGATATCCACCCAGTGGATACAGGGAGTATAACAGCCTGCTTCCCCTTGGTACAAGAAGAAAGCCGAAGTTTTTTCGGTTGCGGACGGGTTGGGTGATCGCGCGAGGACGTTTGCCTGATTTTCCGGAGACTCTCTGGACACCGGCCACTGGTTGCCTGACAATTGCTGAAGTTCAGGCGTCGCCGTTGTATGACGAGGGAAGTTCATGACTCCTGTTTCGCTGACTTGCCCATATTGCAATTCCTTGGTGGTGATGCCGCGGCTCCCGGAGGGGGATCAGCGCATTCGTTGCCCGCGCTGCCAGGAGCTGTTCCCGTATCACGGTCAGCCCGGCGCTGAGACGGCCGAAGCCCGATCCGGCAGCGGCCCTTCCCAGGCGATGCTGGCCGCACCGAGCGCCGCCGCGGTCTCTGGGAGTCGGCGTTTGTCGAATCGAGCGCTGGCGCGGATCGTGGTGGGGGTGATGGCCCTGATGGCGGCGGTCGCATTGCTGTTCGCCTGGCACACCACGGACGAGCGCCGGCAGCACGACGGCCAAAAAGCAGAAGAGGAGCCGGAACCGGTTCCGGTGGTCGCTCCGGGCAAGCTGGCCGGGTTAGGCTATTTGCCGGCCGATGTCAATTGGCTGGCGGGAATTCATGTTGGCGAGCTGTGGGACCGGCGTCAAAGTACCGGAGCGATGCTGCAATACCTCAGAGTGTACTACCCCGCGCTTCGCTGGCAAGATCTTGAGAAATCGACCGGACTCAAAATTCCGGATATCGATCACATTGTCATCGGCGTAAGAATGGCCATTCTTCCAGTAATCGTGGTGCGGACGCGCAAGCCATACGATGCCGAATCGGTACTGGACGCTCTGCATGCCGGCGGAGAAAGAGCAGATGTAGGCCGCAAGGGAGTGCATCAATTCCCACTCCAGGAATTTCAACTCAATGGCAAGCCACTCATGGCCAGTGTGTGGTGTGCCGACGAGCGGATTTTGGTTTTCGCAATGTTTGGCCAGGACATCAAATCCCTGCCAACCACAGCAAATCCCTCAACCAGCCGGTTTGCAGAACCGATTCGGCAAATGCTCGACGAGCGGCTAAACGCCGGTACTCAAATTTGGGGCGTTGGACAGACCGAGCAGCTACAGACGCTCCTGTCCTTGTCGCAGAAATTGCCTGACGCACCGCCCCTGGTAAGCAAATTGAGCCAGGTAGACCTTCGGCCTCTATCCGGCCTTCGCTGGATCAGCGCCTGGACGCAGTTCTCCGCAGACCAGGCTACCTGCCAGGCTGAAGCCCAATGCAAAGACACGGTGACGGCGGAAAAACTGAAGGACCTGCTGGCCGAGCACGGAGTGGAGAGCCACAAAAAGTTGCCGTTCCTGGAAGGGGATGACCGCTTTGAACCACTCGCAAAAGCAATTGAGGGGACGCTCACAATCGAACAAAAGGATGAATTGCTTGCCCTCAAGGCCACGTCGAGCATCCTGGCAATTAACCGTGCCCTGGCAAAAGGGAGCCTGAATCCCGCGAGGGCGGTGAGATACGGGCCCCGGGCCGAGTAATAACGCAGGTTTACGCCTTCAACATCTCATCATGCCGCATACCGCTAGGCGGCAGGTCGGCGCGGCGGACATTGGCCAGGGCCGAGCGGGCGCCGGCGTGCTGCTCGGCGTCGTTGTCTTCCCATTCAATGCTGACGGCCCCGTCAAAACCCACGCGGTTCAGCTCAATCATGATTTCCTCGACGCTGTTGGCGTCGCGGGCCGAGCCGGCGGTGACGAAGTTCCAGCCGTTGAGGCGATGTCCCATGGGCCGGTGTCCGCCCAGCAGGCCGGCGCGGGTGTGCTCGCGAATGACCTGCACGCCCTTGATGTGGGCGCAGTGGATGCGCTCACCGAACGCGCGAATGAATTGCACCACGGAGACGCCCTGCCATTCCAGGTGCGAGCCGTCCAGGTTGAAGCCGGTCACATCGGCATAGCCGGCTTTGTCAAGGGCAGCCAGGTAATCGGTCGCCGATTCGATGTCGCCCATGGCGCGTTCGCTGGGATGGCATTCCAGGTCGAAGGTCACGCCGAATTTCTTGCAAGCGTCGAAGACCGGCCTGAAACGCTCGACCAGGAGCTCCAGGCTGACCTCGCGCACGTCCGAGATGGCATGGCCGCCGAGACTGGCGGGCAGGGGCGGGAACAAGAAGAAATGACTCCAGCAGTGGGCCGGAGAGCCGACGAAGGCAGGCACCGCGACCTTGCGGTTCTGCAGCTTGCCGAGGTAATGGCAGAGCCGGACAACGCCGATCAGGTCCTTGGTAGCCTTTTCATGTACCATGCGGCCGACGTCGTCGGGAACGTAATACGGATTGGTGCGCGGCGGCTTGTTGCCCTTGTCGCGCCAGGCCTTGTAGGCGGCAACCGGCTCGCCGCCGACGAATTGTAGGGTCTTGGCGCTGGGCTCGTCGCCCAGGGCCTGTCCTTGCAGATGGGCGGCGACGGTGAAGATTTCCAGGCCGTGCTTCTTGGCCAGGTCCACGCGCTCCCGGGCATAGGCCTCGGCCGCGGCGTCAGTTGCACAGCGGCTCAGGTCGAGTTCCCAGCTGGCCTCTTCCCAGCCGTCAAAACCGCTGTCCTGGATGAACTTGAGCCACTGGGCCATCGGCACATTACCGAACTGGCCGCGCACCAGGCCGATCTGGTGATACGAGCCCTTGCCGTAGCGATGCTCCGCCGTCTGCTTGTAGCCCATCGGTGCCGTTTCCTTTCGCTCGTTTACTGGTGTCGCCCGGGTGTCGCTGGAGCGAGTCATGGTAGGATCGCTGGGGAGCCGGTATTATAGCTATGGGAGACGGCCTGCGAAAAGCTCCCACGGGAATTTTCCACGGGTTTATGGAGCCGACAACGGTCCCGCCCGGCAATTGGGACGTGCCAGGTTGAAAAATACACCCCTGATTACGGTCGAGTTCTACGGCGTTCCGCGGCAACGCGCTGGACGGGCCGAGCTTGCCGTCCACGCCGCGCGACTTGGCGAAGCCCTGCACGCGGTCCAGCAAGCCTGTCCCACGCTGGGCGACCTGATCAATGCGGACGGCCGCTTGGCGCCGCACTACCTGCTTTCGATTGACGGAGCCGGTTTCGTAACCGACATGGCTGAGACCCTGGAATCCGGCGCACGCGTGTTGTTGCTGTCCGCAGATGCCGGGGGATAGCGGGGGAAGAAAGATGCGCGGCGCGAACAGGACAACGGCGAAGCAAAGTTCCGCGACGAAGAACGCGCACGGCGGAAAGAACCACCTCGCTTCGGACAACGATCTTCCCGCCAAACTGTTGATCCTGGACCAGGATTTGATCGGTGAATTGATTCGGGATCGGCAGGAGCGCGGCATCGACCAGCACGATGAAATCTGGGAAGGAGTGTATGTTGTGCCGCCCCTGGCCAATAACGTGCACCAGGGCCTCGTGACGGCCCTAACCTTTGTCCTTTACCTGGTCATCAATCTGGAAAACCGCGGCGCCGTTTTCCCGGGCGCGAACATAAGTGATCGCAAGGCTGGTTGGAAGCGAAAATTTCGGGCACCGGACGTGGTCGTCGTGCTCAAAGAGGGCCGGGCCATTGATTGCAACACGCACTGGATGGACGGGCCTGATTTCTTGATCGAAGTTCAGAGCCCGGGTGAGCAGATCGAGGAGAAGATCCCGTTTTATGAGCAAATGCACGTTCGGGAACTGTTGATCGTTCAACGCGACACGCGGGAGCTGCGCTTGCTGCGTCACGATGGTCAGCGTTTGACGCCGCTTCAGGCTTCTGTCTTGCAGGGCGGGAAATGGCTGGTGAGCGAGGTGGTGCCGCTGGCCTTCCGACGCCGCTCACAGCACAAAAGCCCCGTGCTTGATTTGCAGCGCACGGATGGTATTCCCGGGAATTGGACCATATAAGATCTGCATGTTTGGGTATCACGGCCGGTATTTGCGCATCGACCTGACGACCGGCAGCTCTTCATGGTTGCCGTTGCCGGAAGACACACTGCGCCGATACATCGGCGGCGTGGGACTGGGCACGTATCTCCTGCATCAGGAGAGCCCGGCGGCAGTCGATCCCCTGAGCCCGGAAGCTCCGCTGATTTTCAGTCTCAGCCCGCTGGTGGGCACGCCACTCACCACCTCGGCCAAGTTTGCCGTTGTCGCCAAATCGCCGCTTACCAACCGGCTTAATGATGCCCTGTCGTCGTCGCACTTCGCGCTGGCGGCGAAGAAGGCGGGTTGCGATGCCATTGTCATTGTCGGCCAGTGCCCAGAACGTTCTCTCCTGGTGATTGACGACGGCCAAGTTGAAGTCGCCCCTGCTGAGGACTTATGGGGTCTATCGGGAGAAGAGACGACTTCCCGCCTGAGCGCGCGTCTCGGTCCGCGCTTTCATGCTGCGGTCATCGGGCCGGCGGGGGAGAATCTTGTCCGTTACGCCACGATCAGTCATGACAAGCGTCATGCCGGCCGCGGCGGCCTGGGCGCTGTCATGGGATCCAAGCGCTTGAAAGCCGTGGCCGTGGCCGGGTCGCAGCGGGTCGATGTGGCGGACCCGGCGGGGGTCGTGGCGGCTGCCAAGGATTTGTCGCAACGCTCGTTCGGCCCGGCGACCGCGAAGTACCGGGAGCTGGGGACGGTCGCTAACCTGCTGACTTTCAACCGCTTCGCCGCGCTGCCGACGCGCAATTTTCAGCAGGGCACATTCGAGGGAGCGGCAGCCTTGTCCGGCGAGGCGTTGAACGCGGCGCGGCGCGTAGCCCGCAATTCCTGCGCGGCTTGCACCATTGGCTGCGAACATATTTATGCCGCGCCGAGCGGGGACGTGCGCCTGGAGTACGAAAGCCTGTTCGCGCTCGGACCGCTGTGCGGCATCGGCGATCCAGATACGGTTCTGGAAGCAGCCCGCAAGTGCGACGCGCTGGGGTTGGATACGATTTCCGCGGGCGCCACGATCGCCTTTGCCATGGAATGCGCGGAGAAAGGCCTGCTGCATGAGCCCGGCTTGCGTTTTGGCAACGACGCCATGGTGCTGGACTTGCTCGAGCGGATTGCGCGGCGGCAAGGACTGGGCGATTTGCTGGCAGAAGGCACCCGCAAGGCAGCCGCCGTCATTGGCGGCGGCGCCGCCGATTTCGCGCCGCAGGTCAAGGGACTGGAAATCCCCGGCTATGAGCCGCGGGCTCTGCAAACCATGGCCCTCGGCTTCGCCGTCGGCAGCCGCGGCGCCGATCACAATCGCTCGGGCGCCTACGAGGTGGATTTCTCCGAACGTACCGACCGGCTTAACGGCTCGCCCCAGGCCGCGGTTCTGGCGGTGGAGACGGAAGATCGCGCCGCCCTGATGGATTCACTGATTCTCTGCAAATTCCTGCGCGGGGTCTTCGGCGACCTGTTCAGCGAAGGCGCCGCTCTGCTCGCACGCGTCACCGGTTGGGACGTAACAGCCGAAGAATTGCGCCAAGTGGCCCGCCGCATCGTCACGGCGAAGAAGCTGTACAACATGCGCGAAGGTTGGACCGCCGCGGAGGACACGCTGCCGCAGCGGTTTCTGGCGACAGGGCTGGTAAACGGCGCGGCGACGGCAACCCTTCCCTCGGAACGCTTGCGCGACATGATCCAGGCTTACTATGCCGCACGCGGCTGGGACAAGGATGGTGTTGTCTCCCCGCACGTGGTCGAGACACTTCAGCTCGAGGACATGGTGTGGCAATGAAAATCGGCGGGATCGTCCTTTGTGGCGGCCACAGCAAGCGCATGGGTCGGCCGAAGGCCTGGCTTCCCTTCGCGGGCGAACTCATGCTGCAGCGCGTGGTTCGCTTGCTGGCGGAGGCGGTGCAGCCGGTCGTCGTGGTCGCGGCCCCCGATCAGGAAGTGCCGCCGCTGCCGCCCGAGGTGGCGATCGTCCGGGACGAGGAAAAGGGCAGAGGTCCACTGCAGGGCCTCGCCGCCGGCCTGGCAACCCTGCAGGGCCGCGTGGAAGCGGCCTACCTTTCCTCGTGCGACGTGCCGTTCCTGCGGCCGGCTTTTGTACGGCGGATGATGGACCTGCTGGGCGAGCACAGCATTTGCGTGCCCTACGTGGACGATTTTCACCATCCGCTAGCCGCCATCTATCGCGTGGAAGTGAAGGAAGCCGTGGCCAGCCTGCTAAGCGAAAATCGGTTGCGGCCTTTTTTTCTTTTTGAAACAGTTCCTGCGCGCGTGGTGGTGGCGAAGGAGTTGGCCGATGTCGATCCCGATTTCAAAACGCTGCGCAACCTGAACAGACCCGAAGAGTATCAAGCCGCCTTGCAAGAAGCGGAGGCGCTCCGCCGAGCTTGATCATGCCAGCAGGTGTGGCACCGGTTTGCCGACCGGCACCAGCTCAACCGGCCGGCCGTCCTGCGACCGATACCAGGTGTGAAGTGGAATGCCCAGGGCCGTGTAGATGGTCGCGGCCAAATCCTGGGGCGTGACCGGGCTATCGACGACGAATTCGCCGAGCTGGTCGGTGGCACCGACAACTTCGCCGGTCTTGATGCCGCCGCCGCCCATGCAGGCCACGCCCGCCGACGCCCAGTGATCGCGCCCCGCGGACGGGTTGACCTTGGGTGTGCGCCCGAAATCGCCAAACCACACTACCAGCGTGTTTTCCAGCAAGCCGCGTTGCTGCAAGTCTTGCAGCAGCGCCGCATAGCCCCGGTCCAGGCGCGGCAGCAGGCGATCCTTGAGGCTCTTGAAGTTATTCTGGTGCGTGTCCCAGCCGCCGTCGGTGACCGTGACAAAGTGCACGCCCGCCTCGATCAGCCGCCGCGCCAGCAGGCACGACTGGCCGAAGGTGTTGCGGCCATAATGCTCGCGGAGACTGTCCGGCTCCTGGTTCAGGTCAAAGGCGCGCTTGGCCGTGGGAGAGGTGATCAGTCCGTGTGCTTTCTCATAGAAGACGTCGCGGGCCCTGGCGGCCTGCGCAGCCTCTTCAATCTGCTTTTGCTGGCGATCCATTTCGGTGAGCATGGCATAACGGCGTTCGAGCCGGCGGCGCGCCGTCTCATCGGTGAGGCTCAGGTCGCGGACCATGAAGTTGGGGGCGTTGGGATCGTTGCCGACTTCAAAGGGGTTGAACTCATCGCCGAGAAAGCCGCCGATGCCGCCGTTGAAGCGGCGATCGATGTAGCGGCCAAGCTGCACGAACGGAAACATGCCGCTGCGATAGCCGCGTTCCCGGGCCACGACGGAGCCGTAACAAGGAAACGGCAGAGATGGATTGAACTTGTGCCCCGTCATCATCAGGTGGTCGGCGACGCCGTGGCTGCCGTTCTCCGGATTATGGCCGCGGATGATGCTGAACTTATCGGTCTGCCTGGAGAGCAGCGGCAAGTGCTCGACCAGCCGCACGCCCGAGAGCGTGGTCGGAATCGTGCTGAACTCGCCGCGGATTTCGGCAGGGGCATCGGGCTTCGGGTCGAAGGTATCGACATGGCTTGGGCCGCCCTGCATCCACATGAGGATGCAATTCACGGTCTTTTTCGGCGATCCCTGCGCTGCCATTGCCTGGCGCATACGCAAGAAGCCGGGCAGGGTTAGCCCCAGGACCGAAAGACCGCCAACGGTGAGGAATTCCCTGCGTGATTGACCAGTGCAGTCGGCGGTTTGGCCGGTGAGGAGCTTGAGCATGACGCTCTCCTGACAAGGGGGGAAATAGGTTGGCGGGAAGAGTGCAGATGGCCCGCACTCTCTTCCTCAAGGCTGACGCAATTTCAGAGATTGTCAAGAGAGAAGCTGAAAATGCTAATCGACAAAATCCACTGCGACAGGAGAAGGGATCACGCCGGCTCGATGGCCTTCTTCGAGCAACCGGCGAACCGCCTCGCGGCCCCGTGGTCCATAGTCGAGCGTCCAGTCGTTGACATACATGCCCACGAACTGGTCCGCGAGCTTCCTGTCCATGTCGCGCGCGTATTGCAGGGCATAATTGAGAGCATCGTCGCGGTGCGCGAGGGAGTAGCGAATGCTCTCCTTCAAGAGCCGGCTGATGTCCTTGATTGTGGCTGGGCCTAGGTCGCGGCGCACGACATTGCCGCCCAGAGGCAAGGGCAGCCCGGTCCGCTCCTGCCACCAGACGCCCAGGTCCACGATCAGGTGCAGACCCTGGTTCTGGAAAGTGAGCTGTCCCTCGTGAATAATCAGGCCGGCGTCGAAGTGCTCCTCGGCAACGGCGCTCAAGATCTTATCGAACGGCACCACCTCGTAAGTGAAGCCCTGCGGCAGCAACAGCCGCAAGGTGAGGAACGCCGTCGTCAAGGTGCCCGGCACGGCGATGCGGGCGCTTGCCAATTTGGCAATCGGCATCGGCCGGCGCGCCACTACCATCGGGCCGTAGCGATCGCCCATGCTACAGCCGCTGGGGAGCAGAGCATAGCGCTCGAGCAGGTGCGCATAGGCATGAATGCTCACCGCGGTCACCTCCAGCTCGCCGCGCAGCGCCCGCCGGTTCAGCGTTTCAATATCCTGAAGCTCATGGCGAAAGCGCAGGTTGCCGGTGTCCAGCTTATCGTGCGCCAGAGCGTAAAACATGAAGGCATCGTCGGGATCGGGGCTGTGGCCGACGGTGATCAAGCGTTGGGACATGGACGGCAGATCCTCGCAAGTTTTGCAGTTCGCTTCGCTTTCGACGCGTGAGACAATGGCATGCGCTATCCTATTTGCTGCGGCAGGGTCTCGACAGCCCCAGCGCACGTTGGCGTCTCTGTGAACCTAACCGGAAGCCGAGCCGTCCCTTAACCCGTAGAAGGCCAACGGGCCCAACGGAGACATCTTGGAGGAGTTGGACATGGAAAGGCTAAGCGTTGCCCAGGCCCGGCAGGTTGAGGCCGTGGGCAAGCAAGTTCTGTTGCAAGGTTGGATTCGCACGCGCCGCGATTCCAAGGGCGGCTTCAGCTTTCTGGAAATAAACGACGGCTCCTGCTTCGGGAACATACAGGTGATTGCCGAGGCTGCGCTGCCCAACTATGAAACCGAGATCAAGAAACTGGGCGCGGGGGCCAGCGTGAGCGTGGAAGGCGAGGTGCGCGCCTCGCCCGCCCAGGGGCAGCCGACCGAAGTGCTGGCCCGAAGCGTCACAGTCCACGGCGGAGCCGATCCGGAAGGATACCCGCTGCAAAAGAAACGGCATTCTTTCGAGTTCCTGCGCACCATTGCTCATCTGCGGCCGCGCACCAACACCTTCGGCGCGGTGGCGCGCGTGCGCAACAGCGTCTGCCGGTCGATCCACGACTTCTTCCAGGAACAGGGCTTCCTCTATGTCCATCCGCCCATCATCACCGCCAGCGACTGCGAGGGAGCCGGGCAAATGTTCAAGGTCACGACGCTGGATCTTGCCAAGCTGCCACACCAGGGCCCGGCCGTCGATCACACGCAGGATTTCTTCGGGCGGCCGACTTATCTGACTGTTAGCGGCCAACTGGAAGCAGAGATTTTCGCCTGCGCGCTGGGCAAGGCCTACACCTTTGGCCCCACGTTCCGCGCGGAAAACTCGAACACATCGCGGCACCTCGCCGAGTTCTGGATGGTGGAGCCGGAGATGGCCTTTTATGATCTGAACGACAACATGGACTTGGCCGAGGCCTTCTTGAAGCGGATCTTCCGGGATGTCCTGGAGCGCTGCGGCGAGGACATGAAGTTTTTCGCCGAGCGCATCGATCCGACCGCCATCTCAACCCTGGAGGGCGTGGTCAACAGCGAGTTCGTGCGCCTGAGCTATACCGAAGCGATCGACATTTTGCAGAAATCCGGGGCAACTTTCGAGTTCCCCGTCGCCTGGGGCAACGACTTGCAAGCCGAGCACGAGCGGCATCTCACCGAACAGACCTTCAAGAAGCCGGTCATCCTCTTCGACTACCCGAGCAAGATCAAAGCCTTTTACATGCGTATGAACGACGACGGCAAAACGGTGCGCGCCATGGATGTCCTGGTGCCGCGGGTCGGCGAAATCATCGGGGGCAGTCAGCGCGAGGAGAGACTGGACGTACTTGAGCGGCGCATGCGCGAGCAAAACCTGAATCCGGAAAGCTACTGGTGGTACCTCGATCTGCGCCGCTATGGGACGGTGCCTCATTCAGGATTTGGCCTGGGGCTGGAACGCACGATTCAGTTCGCGACCGGGATGGCCAACATTCGGGATGTCATCCCGTTTCCGCGTACGCCGGGAAGTGCCGATTTTTGATAGTTGTGCGATTATGGCTTACGTTGCATACTGCAAAACCATGTGCAGGAATGCTAATTATTCGTTGGCGATGGCGGTGCCTCGACGATTTCTATTTGGACAATGTGGACCAAGGCGATAATGATCTTGCGCTGTCCCAGGGGAATCGGTGAATTCAATGGCGGAAATTCAAGCGTCACGGTAGAACGTCCAACCAGGGCGAGCTCGGAATGGCGGACTTCGTGGACAATCCCTGTGGTCACGTGTATGCGGATGGGTCGAAATGGCTGTTGCCGCAGCACTTGGAGAAGATCATCCGGGCGCATGGACGTCCTCAGCTCCTTGGTCCCGCGTTCATCGAATACTTATCCAGGCGCCTGTGCAACTTTTGCTCCGTGCTCGATTTTGACAATATCGTCCAATGGAATGGTAAGGACATAATCGTAAATTGCTTCCGTTTCACCGGGAGCAGGAATGCCGATGTCCAACCAACTTACACCAACAACTGCTAATTGACGAGAACGGATCTCTAAGATCCTGCCGTCGCGGACGTGAACACGCATAGGTTGGAAAGGCTTTTGCGCCAGGACTTGGAAAACTTCTTCTGCTTTCATGATTTTGCCCCATGGCTCGATCGGCCAAGCTCAAGGCAATTATCCCTATCTATGGCAATTTTTGCAAGCGCGCAGACGGGGCAATGGCTTAGCTTGTCGGCGGCTCCGTTCTTGTCCATCCCAATACTTTTTCGCACCAGGCAGCGGCAGCCAAAAGTCTTCCTTCGTCCCAGGGCCGCCCGACGAGTTGAACGGCCAGCGGCATGCCGTCCGGGCTACGCGCCGCGGGAAGGCACACGGTCGGCAAACCGGTATAGCTCCAGGGAGAATTGGACGCCGGATCGCCGGTGCTGCTCATGTCGGGCGCCGGACTGGTTGTCGCGGGAGTTAGGAGCGCGTCTAGGTCACCGAAGCAGGATTCCATGGCAGCGCGAAGCTGAGCCTGATGCTCCTTGCAGCGCGTGTACTCCGGCGCCGGACAGGCCAGCCCTTCTTCCAGAAGCGTGCGGATTCTCGGTTGATAGTCTTCCGGGTGCCGTTGCAAACGTGGGCCATGAAAAGACGCCGCCTCGACGGCCATGACCTTACGATGGCGGTCGAGCACTTCTGCGAAGCCGGCCGGCAGAGCAACCTCCTGCACGACAGCGCGCTGCTCCGCGAACCTTGCACTGACGGCGTCCATCATGTTTTGCACGCCGGGCTGCGCGAGATCTTGAAACAGGCCGCGCAATCTCCCCAGGCGCGGCGGCTGGGAAGGTAGGTCGAGGCCCGCCAGCAGATCGGGCATCGGCAGCTTCGAGCAGATCGTATCGCGCGGGTCCGGGCCGCCGATGACTTGCAGCATGGTTGCCAGGTCGCGCACACAGCCAGCCATCGGGCCGGGGTGGTCCATGGAGAAGGCCAGCGGCACGACACCGGCCACGCTCACGCGGCCATAGGTTGGTTTGCAGCCTGCGACGCCGCAATACGACGCCGGCCGTGTGATCGATCCGCCCGTCTGCGAGCCAAGCGCGCCTAGACACATGCCGCACGCCAGCGCCGCCGCCGAGCCACTGCTCGAGCCGCCGGGCGTGCGTGCACTGTTCCAGGGGTTGCGCGTGGGCGCGGGGTCGAAGCTGGCATATTGCGTGGTCACGGTCTTGCCCATGAGGACGGCACCCGCCTGGCGCAGGCGCTCGACCACGGTCGCATCGCGGCGCGCGATGCTGCGCGACCACAGGGGCGACCCGGCCGCCGTGGGCCAATCAAAGACGTCAAAGATGTCCTTGACGCCAATGGGTATGCCGTGCAGCGGTCCGCGCCAGTGTCCCTGACGAAGCTCGGCGGTCGCCGCTTCCGCCTGCTGGATTGCGAGCTCGCGGTCAACGAACACCCAGGCGTGGACGCGCGACTCGTGGCGCTCGATCTGCGCGAAGCAGGCCTCCAGCAGTTGCCGCGACGTCAGGCGGCCGTTGCGGAGCGCCTCGGCGGCCGCATGAATTGTCCAGAGCATGTTAACCCTCTCTGGTTCCATTTGTGCTTTGTTCCCGGCAAAGAACAAGATACAAAAGATGGAGGTCAAAGGACAAAGGCATGACAAAAATGACGAAGGTCGCCATCCTGGGCGGCTCCGGTTACACGGCGCTGGAGTTGCTGAACATCCTGCTGCGCCACCCGGCCGCAGAAATCGTGGCGGTCACTTCGCGCCAGGAGGAGACGCCGCTGGTGGCCGAGATGCACCCGCGCCTTGCCGGGCGGATTAACCTGCGCTGTGAAGCCTTCCATGCCGACCGGCTGGTTGCCCGGGGGATTGAATGCGTCTTCAGTTGTCTGCCGCACGGCGCCAGCATGGCCGCCATTCCCGGCTTGCTGCAGCGGGGCGTGCGCGTCATCGATCTCAGCGCCGATTACCGGCTGCGCGATCCCAATGTCTATGCGCAGTGGTACGGGGAGAGCCATCATGATCTGGCCAACCTGGCCCAGGCCGTCTATGGCTTGCCGGAAATCTACGGCGAGGAAATTCCCACGGCCCATCTGGTCGCCAACCCCGGTTGCTATCCGCAGACGGCGATCCTCGGTCTGGCACCGCTGGTGGCAGGCAAGCACATCGATTTGAACTCGATCATTGTGGACAGCAAGAGCGGCATCTCCGGCGCCGGCCGGACGCCGAAGCTAGCCAACCACTTTCCCGAATGCAACGAGAGCGTCTCCGCCTACAATGTCGGCCAGCACCGGCACACGCCGGAGATTGAGCAGGCCCTCAGCGATGTGGCGGGCGAAGCGGTCGAGGTCATCTTCACGCCGCACCTGATTCCCATGAACCGGGGCATCTTCACCACGATTTACGCCACGCCCCGTCGGTCCTTTTCTGAAAGTCAACTCCACGAGCTTTTTCTGTCGTATTACGCCAGGGCTCCTTTCGTACGCGTGTTTTCGCACCTGCCTGCAACCCGCGATTGCGCGGGCACGAACTATCTCGACCTGACCGTGCGGGTCGTGCGCGGGCGCTTGGTGATTCTTGTCTGCGAAGACAATCTGGTGCGCGGCGCCAGCGGCGTGGCCGTGCAGAATTTCAATCGCATGTACGGATACGATGAACGAACGGCCCTGGTGTGAGGATCGATTCGAATGTGGCCGCGCCGCACGGCGACGCCGACCTGGTGGCCGAGCGGCTCTCCTGGGGAATCGACCCCAATTGCACCTTCTCCAAAGGGCGCACGCCGCTGATCGCCAACGCGCGCGGCTTCTGTCCCAGCGCGGCGACGGTCCGGGCCCTGCTGAAGGCCGGCGCCGATCCCAGCCTAACAGACGAATCCGGCCTGACCGCCCTGGATTACGCCCGCCGCAAGCTGGCCCGCCTGCAAGCCCGGCCCGCCCGACGCCGTCGTAAGTCTCCCTCGCTTGACGAAAACAACCAGCTACGTCTGGGCCCGGCGGAACGGGCTGAGTTGGATGAGCTGCGCGGCGAGTTGGCCGGCGACCGCCGCGAATTTCTGCGCATCTGGTGGCAGGAAAGGCTGCGCGCAGCGCGGCGCGTGTTCAACGATCCGGATCAGGTGGAAAAGATCGTGGCCATGCTGGAAGCGGCGGAGAGGCGGAAATAGCAATCCTCTCGATTGCTGCAATCCTTGCAATCCACAGCCGCGGCACCTATCATGCAGCAACTCGTCACTCTGCCTAACCTGACACCTGAGTACGGCAGCATGTCCACGAAAGTCGCCATCGACGGGAACGGGCAAGTCGAGCACGAGAATGCCATATTTCTACGCACCGGGGATTGGACGGCTTACATCATTCCGAACCGGGTTTTTGACGACACACTGAGCCTGGAGCGCTTTCTCAAGATAGTTCGGAAGTTTCACCTGAGAACCCAGCCGCCTGTTGATGTTCTGCCGGTCGCGGACGTAGGGGCTGGAAGGTAGGGCACTTAATCCGGCAAGAGACTGGGCTGCTGGTGCTGGAGACAGCCTTGATCCTCTCGATGGCTGCTAAGCGCCGCGGCATCTTGAAGCCGGCGCGATTGCGTGCGAGAATCGGCGCGTTAGATCGGCAGCCATTTTCTTCTTCCTTCCGGTGCTCCCATGCCTGACATTTACCAGGACTTTCCCATCAAAGCGTCTGCCGCGCGTGTCTATGCCGCGCTGACCACTTCAGAGGGCCTCGACTGCTGGTGGACCAAGAAATCGGCAGGAAAACCAGTCGAAGGAGAAGTGTACGAACTTTGGTTTGGACCGGAGTACGACTGGCGCGCGCAGGTGACCCGCTGCGCGCCGGACAGGGAATTTGAACTGCAGATGACTGCCGCGGATGCGGATTGGAACGGGACGCGCGTGGGCTTTCGCCTGGAAGAAAGAGACGGCGCAACCTGGGTTCGCTTCTATCACGTGGGTTGGCCGAAGAGCAACGAGCACTATCGCATCTCTTGCCATTGCTGGGCCATGTACCTGAGGATCATGCGGCGTTATATCGAGCATGGCGAAGTGGTCCCGTATGACGATCGCCTGGAGGTGTGAGGCGCAAAGCCTTCCTACGCCGAAGGCGTTCGACAATACAGCCCAGGGTCGCGCAGCGCACCCTGGGAAAGCAATCGCTGGACCGATCTACCCCGAAGGGGTTGGACAAGGGACCTGGATTCGCTTTGTCTAACCCTTTCAGGGTAGATCCGCTGAGAGTTCTCGCTCCCCCAGGGTTCGCTGGCGCGACCCTGGGCTGTGCTGTCCAACGCCTACGGCGTAAATGCAAGTAGGTTTTCTACGGAATGAGTCCTGTCCCCTTTTTCACCAGGCGCGGCCGGGGAAGGGCTGAGACGGCCGTTAATGGGCCATGCCGCCGGCCTGTGCCGGCGGCTCGCGATGGCCATAAAAGCTATAGAGCACGGGCATCAGGTAGCGATTCAGCAGCAGCGTCATGATCATGCCGCCCACGACGACGATGGCCAGCGGCCGCTGCGTCTGGGCGCCGATGCGCGTGGAGAGCGCGGCAGGCAACAGGCCGAAGATCGCGGTCAGCGCGGTCATGAACATGGGCCGCACGCGCTTGCCGGCGCCTTCGAGAATGGCCTGGCGCAGCGGCGCCCCGCGGGCGCGGAGCTGGTTGAAATAGGAGATCGACAGCAAGCCGTCCATGATTGCCACGCCGAAGATGGAGATGAAGCCCACCGCGGCCGAAATGCTGAAATTGGTGCGTGTCAGGAACAGGGCCCAGATGCCGCCCATCGACAGGGCCACGACATTGCTCAGGACCACGAGCACGTCGGGAACGGAATGGAAGGCCAGGAACAGAAAGATGAAGATCAGGCCCAGGGAAACGGGAATGGTCACCAGCAAGCGCGCCTCGGCGTCCTGCATTTCCTGGAACTCGCCGCTCCACTCGGTGCGGTAGGGCGGCTTGATCAAGGGTTCGATCCTGGTGGTTGCCTCGGCCACGGCGCCGGCCAGGTCGCGGCCGCGGACGCCGAACTTGACGGCAATCAGGCGCTTGCCCTGCTCGCGATAGATGGTGGATGCGCCCGGCCGGACGTGCTGGCCGCCGACATCGGGCTGGCTGTCAGCGTTGAGTCGCGTGACCAGCTCGCGCAGGCGTCGCCGCGGGGCATTAGCGATGTTGTTGAAAGTGCCGCTGAACAGGCTGCCGGTCCAGGACGGCATGGCCAGCGCGTTGCCGATGGCCGACACGCCTGTGATCGCCCCGGTTTGAGGCGTCTGCGAGACGCCGGGCACGGTTCCGGGCGTGACCGTGTTGTTGGTCACGTCGACGGGAATGTTGAGGATGTCCTCTTCGCTGGCACGCAGGCCCAGCGGCCAGCGCAGGGTTACATCGAACGTCTTTTCGCCCTCGGTGATCTGCGTGAAGGCCTGGCCGCCCACAGCGCTCTTGATGGTGGCTTCGACATCGGCCACGCTGATGCCCCAGCGATTGCACTTGTCCCGATCGATAGCGAACTCGAGGTTGGGTTGTCCCATGATATGAAAGACGCCGACGTCCTCGACGCCGCGGACCTTGCTCAGCGCCGCCTTGACCTGCTCGGCAAGGCGTTCCAGCTCGAGTAGATCGGGCCCGATGATCTTGACGGAATTGTCCCCCTTGACGCCGGAGAGCGCTTCGCTGACATTATCGCGGATGTACTGGGAGAAATTCCAATCGATGCCGGGCAGCTCGGCGCGCAGGAGGTTGTTCATGGAGGCGACCAGCTCCTCCTTGCGGCTGCCGCGCAGCCAGTCCTTCCAGCCGGCGGCGGGCTCCGCCGGGCGTTCCTTCAAGGGCACCAGCGGACCGCGCGTCCAGTGCTTTTCGGGCTTGAGCGGGATGGAGAACTCGACGTTGTAGAAGCCGGTCGGATCGGTGCCGTCGTCCGGCCGGCCGACCTGGGACTGGACCATCTCGACTTCGGGATACTGGCAGATGAGCGCGCGTGCTTTGCGGGCGACGTTGGCCGCCTCGTCGAGCGACACGTTCACTTTCAAGGTGGCGCGCACATAAAGATTGCCTTCTTCCAGGGCCGGCATGAACTCATTGCCCAGGAACGGCAGCACCGCCAGGGTCGCCGCCAGCACCACGCCAAAGACGCCGAGCGTAATCCAGCGGTAATCCAGGCAGCGCTCCAGCATGCGCAGGTAGCCGTCCTTGAGCCAGCGCACCAGGAAGTTATCCCGCGCCGGTTTCAAATTCCGGAACAACAGCAAGCACAGCACCGGCGCCAAACTCAGGGCCAGCAGCAGCGCGCCGCCCAGGGCGAAGGCGTAGGTGTCCGCCATCGGACCAAAGATCTGTCCCTCAGGCCCCTGCATGGTGAAGAGCGGGATGAAGGCACACACCATGATGGCGGTGGAGAAGAACAGGGCCTTGTCCACTTCCTGGGAGGCGCGCGTGATGCGGTCCTTGAGAGGCAATTCCCGGTGTTCGCCGGCGCTGATGTGACGGTAGATGTTCTCGACCATGATCACGGAAGAATCGACGATGATGCCGAAATCGACCGCGCCGATCGACAGCAGGTTGGCCGATTTGCCGCGCAGAAACAAAACGCCGAACGCGAACAGGAGCGCCAGCGGCACGTTGATGGCCACGATCAGGGCGCTGCGCACGTTGCTCAGGAACATGAGCAGGACGACGATGACCAGGCCCATGCCGAAGGCCAGGTTTTCGCGGACGGTGTGCGTGGTGACGTCGATCAGGCCTTCCACGTCGAAGTGCGTCTTGAGCTGCACGTCGGGCAGGAGCCGGCCAGGGTTGTTGTTGAGTTCTTCGATCTTTTCCTTGACGGCCTTGACGGCGGTGAGCGTCGCCTCATTCTTGCGCATGAGGGTGATGCCCATGACCTTGTCTTCCTCATCCTGAACCGCCACCTGGCCGCCGGCATCGCGGACGATGTGGCCGTGCTCATCGCGGCGCGGACGACCCAGGCTGACCTTGCCCAGGCGGGTTTGATTGCCGACGACCACGCCCTGGTAGTCGGCGTCAGCCGGGGAAGCGCCGAGCGGTCCCCCTTCGACCACGTCCTCGACGCGGATGGGAACGTTATTGACGGTGGCCAGCACAATCTTGCGGATTTCGCGGAGCCGGCGGCTCTCCTCATCACGCAGGAACCGCGCCGCTTGCGCCGGATCGTTCATCCCCAGCACCTGCTGCATGGGATCGAGTCCGCCGCCCAGGAGGCCCAGGCCGCGCACATTCATGGCCACGTGGCCCTGGGTGAGGATATCGCCGCCGACATTGGCGTTGCTGTTGGCAATGGCCGTTTGCAACTGCTGAAGGGTGATGCCGTAACGCTTGAGGCGGTCGGGATCGGGCCGGATCTCATAGCGCTTGACGGTGCCGCCGAAGCTGCTGACGTCGATGATGCGGGGCACGCGCCGCAGCTCGCGCTCCAGGGTCCAGTCCTGAAGGGCCTTGAGATCATGGAGGGCATAAAGGTCGTGCCTGCCGGTGCGTGGACTGGACAGCGTGTAGCGGACCAGCTCCCCGGTGGGTGTCATGGGCGAAATCTGCGGCGCCACGCCGGGAGGCAACTGCTGCGTGAATTGGAGGCGGTTGATCACCTCCTGGCGGGCCTGGAAATAATCGACCCAGTACTCGAACTGGTTGCGCAGGTGCGACAGGCCGAACAGCGACTTGCTGCGCGTGTACTTGAGCCCCGGCATGCCGGCGAGCGTGACTTCCAGCGGAATGGTGACCAGGCGCTCGACTTCTTCCGCCGAGGCGCCGGGGTATTGCGCCACAACCTCGATGATCGGCGGGGCGGGGTCGGGATAGGCTTCCACATTGACATGAAAGAAGGCATAGCCGCCGCCGACCACAAGTCCCAACGTCATGAGAATGACGATCAGCGGATTATCGACGGACCAGGCAATGAATTTACGGACCATCTGGCCTGTCCTCTTACTTCGGGAAGAGCCTGGGAAACCGTCATGATACACGTTCGCGCCGCGGCACTTAATAACAATGCGGCGTCAAGGCATTCAAGGTTCGGCAGCAAGGTCGCGCGCGCCGATGCAATTTCTTGCTGGCATTCCCCTGCCCGCAATGCTACCTTGCAAAAATAACGGCGGACCAAGCGGGCTGGCCGTAAGGTGTCCCCTCCGGATTTTCACAAGGAGACGGCTATGGAAGCAAAGAAACGCATGTGTCCCGATTGCGAAGGCGAAATCGACCTCGGGCTCGACCGGCGAACATTTCTGAAAACCGTGGGCTTGACCGCCGCGGCCACGGCCGGCGGCTTGCCGCTCTTCGCCACTCCCCGCGTCCAGGCGGCGCCCACACGGAATAGCCCTGCGGAGACCGCCGTCAAGGTCCTGTTCGACAAGCTCACCGATGACCAGAAAAAGAAAGTGTGCTTCGACTGGGATTACAAGGACCCGAAGCGCGGCCTGCTGCGCACCCATGTTTCCAATAACTGGCACATTACGCCCTACAGCATTCGCGGCGATTTTTACACGCGCGAGCAACAGATCATCATCCACGACATCTTCAAAAACATCATCAACCCCGAGTGGTACGCCCGCTTCCTCAAGCAGCTCAAGGACGACACCGGCGGCAAGCCGTGGGGTGAAGCCCAGAACATTGCCATTTTCGGCACACCGGGCGGCGACAAGTTCGAATTTGTCATGACCGGCCGGCACATGACCGTTCGCGCGGACGGGCACTCGGAGGCCCATGTCGCTTTCGGCGGGCCCATTTTCTACGGTCACGCGGCCAGCGGCGGCAACGAAAAGGTGGGCCATCCCGGCAATGTCTTCTGGGAACAGGGGCGCCGCGCCAACCTGGTCTACCAGATGCTGAGCCGCAAGCAGCAAAAGGGCGCCCTGGTTGAGCGGCGGCCTCACGAAGCAGCGGTTGGCTTCCAGGGCGCCAAGGGTGAGTTTCCAGGTCTTCCCGTCACCGAGCTGTCCGCGGACCAGAAGGGGGAATTGCAGAAGGTGCTGCTGTCCCTCGTCGAGCCGTACCGGAAGGAAGATCAAGACGAAGCGCTGGAATGCTTAGGGAGGCAAGGCGGGTTGGACAAGTGCAGCCTGGCCTTCTACAAGGACGGCGACATCGGCGACGACGGCGAATGGGACAACTGGCGGCTGGAAGGGCCCGCGTTTGTCTGGTACTTCCGCGGCGAACCGCACGTACACGTGTGGGTCAATGTCGCGGACGATCCGTCGCTGTCGCTAAACGCGCAGGGATAAAGTGCGTCAAAACGTTGACTGGCTGATAACGGGGGCATTCGTCGCAATGACGGATTCCCCCTTTCTTGTCGCACTTTTTTGAAAATAAAGCTTGCCTTGCACTCGGCTTGCCTCAATAATGTCGCGATTCACAGGTGCCTACAACCGGTTGCCGCTTCGAGAGAAACACCATGAATGCTCGCCAATGGCTCTGGGGAATGCTGCTGCTTGGAATTACGCTTGGAGCCGACCCGGCCAGGGCGGACATTATCGCTTACTATCGTTTTGAGGAAGGACAGCCGAATGTGCCGGCAAGCGGAACGGGCACGATCCTTGACAGTTCCGGTCACAATCTGAACGGCACTCCGGTCAATGGACCGGTTTATCGGACCGATGTCCCCGCCAACCCCGTCCCCCAGACGGGAGCCCCGAACAACCTTTCGCTGCAATTTGACGGGATCAGCCAGCGCGTAACCATCCCCGATAATCCGTTGTTTCAGTTGACGCACAGTCTCACCTTGGAAGCCTACATCAAGCCGACCGCGGATACCGCGTTCAAGGGACAAATCCTTTTCCGTGGCGATGACCGCATTGGCCTGGATCCCTACTACCTGGCGACGCAACCAGGCCGTCAGGTTGAATTCTTCATTCAGGATGCCCACCAGAATGGCGCCTTTGTGACCGCCACGTTGCCGGCCCTCAACCAGTGGCACCATGTCGCCGGCACGCTCGACGATGGCACGGGGAAGTTGAGCATCTACGTGGACGGCGTACTTCAGAACTCCACGATCACGTCAGTCCGGCCGCTGGATGCGCTCGATCCAAGCCAGAATCCCGGGCTCGGGATCGGCAATGTTGAGTCTGCCACTTACTCTCAATATTTCCCGGGTCTGATTGACGAAGTGCGCATCTCGGACACAGCGCTTCAACCCAGCCAGTTTCTCAATGCCGTACCGGAGCCGGGCAGCATAATCCTGGTTATTACGGGCTCGCTCGGGGCGATTGGCTACCGGTGGCGAAGATTGGTGCATCGAGCTACTTGAGTCCGCCTTCCTCTCACCTGCCCGTACTTTCCCGCTGCGCGAAATGCTTTTTTACAATGCCGCGGAATCGTGCACGCTAACTTAGATTTCTCGCCTGGCTGTTCCGTCACCTAATGTTAAGATGACGGCACTATTGGCATGAGCCAGAGCAAGCCCGCCCCGCCTTTGCTTTTTCAGATTATTTCCGGAGAGCACCGATGGCTCGTCAGCGCGCTCGCGAAGCCGGCGCCCACAAGGGGCTGTCCCGGCGCAGTTTCCTGAACATCGGCAGCCTGGGGATTACCGGGCTTACCTTGCCTCAGCTCTTGAAAGCCGAGGCGTCCTCGGGGATAGCTTCGGCGCCGAAATCGGTAATCCTCATCTATCTGGTCGGTGGACCTCCCCATCAGGACATGTTTGATCTGAAGCCGCACGCGCCCAAGGAGTTCGCCGGTCCGTGGCGTCCCATCGCAACTAATGTCACGGGCATCCAGATCTGCGAAGCCTTTCCGCGCCTGGCACAAATCATGGATAGGCTGGTGGTGATCCGCTCCCTGGTTGGTAGCCAAAGCGATCATGATGCCGTCCAGGTGTTTAACGGACATCACCCACGCAAACCAACCCCTGCCGGCGGCTGGCCGCAGTTCGGTTCCGTCGTGGCCAAGATTCAAGGACCGGCCGACCGCGCCATCCCGCCCTTCATGAGCCTGTGCTATACCTGCACACACGGACCGTATAACGAACCCGGACCCGGCTTTCTCGGACCTTCCCTGGCCCCGTTCCGGCCGATGGGCCCGTCCCGTGACGACATGATCCTGCGCGGCATTGCCGTCGACCGGTTGGCGGATCGAAAAACTTTGCTGAGAAGTTTCGACAACCTGCGCCGCGATATTGAAGCTACGGGCACGATGCAGGGGATGGACTCCTTTACCCAGCAAGCCTACGGACTGCTCACCTCCTCCCGGCTGGCCGAGGCCCTCGATCTGTCCAGGGAAGATCCGCGCATCGTGGCACGCTACGGGACCGGCAACCCGAAGATCTTCATGGATGACAACGGCGCCCCACGCGTACCGCAAAGTCTGCTCATGGCCCGGCGCCTGATTGAAGCGGGCGCACGCGTCGTCACGCTCAATTACAGCAAGTGGGACTGGCACGGCGGACCCTACGGCGCGATCTTCAAGCGCGAAGCGGAAGACTTCCCCGTTTTCGACCAGTGCGTGAGCGCCCTCGTCGAGGACCTGCAGCAACGGGGACTGGATCAGGATTGCACCGTGGTGATCATGGGGGAGTTCGGACGCACCCCGAAAATCAGCGCTCAGGTAGGCCGGGACCACTGGCCTCAGGTCAATTGTGCTCTCCTGGCAGGCGGCGGCATGAAAACGGGTCAAGTAATCGGTGCCACGGATCGGATCGCCGGGGAAGCCATCTCCCGGCCGGTCACCTTCGCCGAGCTGTATGCGACGCTGTACCGAAATCTGGGGATTGACGTGAAGCGGACGACGATCCAGGACCTCAACGGCCGTCCGCAATATCTGGTGGAGGACGAGGCTCAACCGCTGCGCGAGCTGATCTGATGGATGAGTGGCAAACAGGCGGGCATGGTTCAATACGGCAAGATTCGGATAACCGTTGGTAGGCCCCGCTTGCCGAGCGGGGCCTGTTCCCAAGGCTCCGCTCGGCAAGCGGAGCCTACTTAGCGCAACCGTCGGCTCAACCAAGTCTCAATGCTGCAAAGGCTTAAATCGCCAAACGTTTGCTAACCGTGGCCATCAGCTAGGGCAACTAGCCCATCACTGGCCCGGCCTCGTTCGCCAAAGCCGCTTAACGTCTCACCTGAAATATGCCGCATGGAATGCACCGGCATAATCACGCCGACCATGAAAATGGCTTTCGGCGAGATATTCTGAAGCATTCGTTGTACTATGTTTTGTTTTCGCATTACATTACACTGTAGGAAGGTCATTCGCCTTCTCCCACACCTGGAATTGCAATGAAGACGCTTTTTTCTGTTCTGGCCTTAATCGCGGCTGCCTTGCCCCTTGGCGCCGACGAGATCAAGAAGGCCGATGCGAAAACCTACCGTGTTCCCTATCGCCTGACGAACACCAACCACGTGCTGCTCCGCGCCAAGATCAACGGCAAGGGGCCGTACAACTTCATCGTGGATACGGGCGCCCCGGCGCTGTTTGTTTCCACCGGCGTCGCCCGGAAACTCGGGGTCAATGCCGATCGGGAAGGCTGGGGGAAATTCAAACGCTTCGAGATCGAGGGCGGCGTCGTGCTCGAGAACTTCAAGGGGCGCGTGGAAGACCCGTTTCAGCTCGAGGGCATGAACGGCCTCGGCCTGGCAGGGGCGGAGCTACACGGCATCATCGGTTACACCGTGCTGGCCCGCTACCGGCTTGAATTCGATTTCACCAAGCACAAGATGGGCTGGACGCCGCTTGACTTCAAGCCGCCGCAACCAGTCGGGCTGGGAGCGCAGGCGGCGCCGGGCGGACTGGACGCGATGGGCGGCATCATGAAATTGGCCGGGGCGCTGCTGGGCAAAAAACCGGAGCAAGAAATTGTCCTGCGCGGCTTTCTCGGCATTGGCATGACAGAGAAGGATCGCGCCGTGGTTGTCACCGCGGTGCTGCAGGGCAGCCCGGCAAGCAGCGCCGGCGTCAAGGCCGGCGATCGCATCAGCAAGTTCCAGGGCAAGACCGTCAACTCCCTGGCGGCCGTGCAACAGGCGGCCGGCAAGCTCGCTCCGGATGAAACCGCCAAGCTGGAGATCGAGCGCGACGGCAAGACCGAGGTCATCCGCATTACCGCCGGAAGGGGGCTATAACCATGAAACGCTGGAGCCTGGGAGCCGCTCTTCTGGTCGTCTGTTTTGCCGCGCCGCTGCGGTCCGATTCCACTCCGCCCAGCCCGGTCAAAGTGCCCTTCGATCTGCTGATCACCAAGCACATGGTCGTGAGCATCAAGGTGAACGGCAAGGGGCCGTTCAAGGTCATCTTTGACACCGGTGCGCCGGTCACCCTGCTCAGCAACAAGATCGGCAAGAAGGCCGGTCTCACCGGCAAGGGCGGCGCCATGTCCGGTTTTAGCCTGTTTGGCCCCGTCGCCCAGACCGAAGTAAAGAAACTGGAGATCGGCGCTTTGCAAGCGGACTATGTCCCGGTGATCGTCATGGACCACCCTACCGTCGAGGTGCTGGCCGACGCATTGCAAGAGCCGATCGAGGGGATCATCGGCTTCCCGTTCTTTGCCCGCTACCGGATGACGCTGGATTATCAGGCCAAGGAATTGACGTTTGTGCCCAACGGGTTCAAACCGGTGGACATAATTCAATCGATGATGGTGGCCATCATGTCCCGCGACAAACCGGCCGCCCGGGTGCTGGCCTCTGCCGGACTCTGGGGAATTGTGGTGGACAAGGAGAAAGGCGATGACGAGGCGGGCGTCACGATCAAGGAAGTTTTGCCCGACAGTGCCGCAGCCCGGGCCGGGCTTCAGGCCGGTGACAGGCTGCTGACAATGGATGATCGCTGGACCGATTCGCTCGCTGACTGCTATACTGCCGCGAGCTATGCGAAGCCGGGGACAGAAATCATCGTCAAGATCAAACGCAACGCCGATGAAAAAGAACTAACGGTCAAGCCGAACGACGGCCTGTGACCATAACCATTCAGGATCGGAAGTCCTGTCCCGTCCATCCGGACAGGCAAGCGCGGGCACGGCGGCCTTCGCTACGCAAGGAACATGAAGGAGAGGGACGAGAGATGAGAAAGTATGCCCTGGCGCTCCTGCTGGCCTGCGGGCTGGCGGGCCTTGTGAGCACACGTCTACTGTCGGGCAAGAACGCCGAGACCGCGCCGGCCAAGCTTGGCAAGGGCGTCGCCGACTTCTGCTTGAAAGACACCAAGGGCCAGCCAGTGGCCCTTTCGACCTTCAAGGGCAGCAAGGCCGTGGTCGTGCTGTTCCTGGGCACGCAATGCCCGATCAACAATGCCTACATCCCGCGTCTGGCGGAGCTGCAAAAGGAATATGAGCCGAGGGGCGTGCAGTTCCTGGGCGTGAATTCGAATCAGCAGGACGATGCCCAACAAGTCGCCGAGCACGCCCGCCTGTACGAAATCCCGTTTCCGGTATTGAAGGACGACGGCAACCATGTCGCCGATCTGCTGGGCGCGCAGCGGACGCCGGAAGCCGTCGTGCTCGACAGCCAGCACGTGGTACGCTACCGCGGCCGGATCGACGACCAGTTCGGCATCGGCTTCAAACGCTCCAAACCGACGCGCCGCGACCTCGCCAGCGCGCTCGATGAAGTGCTGGCAGGCAAGCCGGTAAGCGAGCCGGCCACCAGCGTCGCCGGCTGCTATATCTCCCGCGCCGTCAAATCGGAAGGGGACGGCAAGCACAGCAAGGTGACCTACACGGGCGAGGTCGTCCGCATCATGCAGAAAAATTGCCAGGAATGTCATCGGCCCGGCCGGATCGGCCCCATGTCCCTCTTGACTTACGAAGATGTGGCGGCCTGGTCCGACAGCATCCGTGAGGTGGTGGCCGAGCGACGCATGCCTCCATGGTTTGCGGATCCGCACGTGGGCAAATGGTTGAACGACCGCAGCCTCTGTGATGCGGAGCGCGACACGCTGCTGGCCTGGATCGACCAGGGCTGCCCTCAGGGCGACCTGCGCGACCTGCCGCCGCCGCGCGAGTTTGTGCCGGGCTGGAGCATCGGCAAGCCCGACGTGGTGTTCACCATGAAGGACGAGTTCGAGGTGCCCGCGGTGGCGCCCAAGAACGGCATCGAGTATCAGTATTTTGAAGTCGACACCGGCTTCACGGAAGACAAATGGGTGCAGTGCGCTGAGGCCAAGGAAGGAGCGCCTTCGGTCGTGCACCACATCATTGTCTTCATCGTCGCGCCCGATCGAACATTCATCCCGAAACAGGGCAATGCTCCGCTGTTGTGCGGCACCGCGCCCGGAGACATGCCGCTGATCATCACGCCCGGCAACGCCAAGAAAATCCCCCGGGGGTCGAAACTGGTTTTCCAGGTGCACTACACAGCCAGCGGCAAGGCCACCAGGGATCGCTCTTCGGTGGGGATCATCTTTGCCAAGGAGCCGCCCAAGCGGGAGCTGCGCACCTTACCCGTGATGCAATACAACCTGCATATCCCGCCCGGCGCCGATAATTATGAAGCCGAATCGACCATGCGGTTTAACTGGGACAATGCCTATATTCTTGCCTTCATGCCGCACATGCACCTGCGCGGCAAGGACATTCGTGCCGAGGTGATCTACCCGGATAATCGCAAGGAGACCGTGTTCTCGATTCCCCACTACAACTTCAACTGGCAGAGCAGCTACCGCCTGGCGGAGCCGATCAGCATGCCGAAGGGGAGCAAGATTCACTTTGTTGCCCATTTTGACAATTCGGCTAAAAACCCCAACAACCCCGATCCGACCAAGACCGTACGCTGGGGCGACCAGACCTGGGAAGAAATGATGATCGGTTGGACGGATGTGGCCGTGGACATCAAGCCGCCGCTGACGGCCAGCAAGTAGTGTATCAGCCTCCCCGATTTGGCAAGCATTGTAACCCGAAGCGCCAGCGAGGGCACTCCGTTACGTCGCGTCTACGCCTGGCTGACGCACTGGGAATCATTTCCCGCAGTAAACCAGCATCTCTCTTACTCCATTCAAGCCGCCGCGCGAAAAACTTTGTGCCGACCACAAAAAGCGGCCCGCGCGCCGCTCGATTCTGAGCTAGGCTGTGGGTAGAAGATTGTTCCCGCCTCTGTCACCAATTTCAGGATGACCATGCAAAGTCGCGCTTGGATCAAGCTCTTACAACGGATTCCGCCTGACCGGCATGATGGCCTGGTCTTGATGACCGTCACAGGCACTGAAATCAGCATTCAGACAATTTTCCGCCAGGAGGAAGATTTCCTGGTGCTGCGCGGTCGCATGTCCGGCACCACCGATGACGGCCGGATATTCTTCATTCCCTACGATCAGATCACTTACCTGGGCATCGTGAAAGCGATGCGGGAAACGGAAGTGCATGCCCTGCTGGGTGGAGCCCCTGCGCTGGCGCCTTCGGTGCAACGCATCCTGGACACGCCGTCGCCGGCGCAGACGGCGGCGGAAACGGCGCCGACCCCTGTGCCCCCTGAGCCGGTCGCTGCCGAACCGAGTCCCGTTCCCGCCAAGCCGGCGGAGCGCCTGGCCATCCCAAGGCGCAGCGGTCTCATCGCCCGCCTGCGGGCGCGCACCAACACCGGCGATACGTCGCAGCCCGCACCGCGCACATAGGCAATCCGGGGCCGCTCTGCTATTCTCAACGTATGGCCGCGCCGGAGCTGCAAAAGCAAACGTCGATGATCCCTGCTGCCATTACCTCCATCCAGCCGGGGGGTGGTTTCGGCATGGCTCTCGAAGCGGCCTGGGGACGGCTCCGCCGCGCCTGGCTGCGGCGTTTTCGCCCCGCCTATGTGCGCCGCATGTTGGAGCTGCGCCTCGGCCAGTGTCAGAACTGCCGGCACGACATCATCGATGCCCGGGACGTGAAGCTCTACCGCAATGTCTGCGGCTATCACTTTGCTGAAGACTGCTTCCGCGGCCGCAACCGCCTGCGCCTGGCCCATGCGGGCCGGGTCGAGCTGTTTTTATTCGGCGGGCTGCTGCTGGCCCTGGCCTTTGTCTCGGGATCGTTGGCCTTGTGGTGGCAGCCGCTTTTCATTGCTCCGCTGACGATCGCCCTGGTGGCGCTGCTCTTTGTCGTCTCCTTTTTCCGCGACCCCGAGCGCGTTGTACCGAGCGCTGCCGATGTCTATGTCAGCCCAGCGGACGGCACTGTCACGCACGTCGATGAAGTCGACGAGCCCGATTTCCCCGACGGCCGTGCTCTGCGCATCAGTATCTTCCTGTCGATTTTCAATGTGCACGTAAACCGCATACCGCGCTCCGGCCGGGTGCTCGGCATCCGCTATTTCCCCGGCGCCTTCCTCGACGCCCGCCACAGCGCATGCCCGGTGCGCAATGAACAGCTTTGGCTCGACCTGGAGGAAGACGGCAGCGGGCGGCTCGTGCGCGTCAAGCAGATCAGCGGCGCCATTGCCCGCCGCATTGTTTGCTGGCTGAGGCCTGGGGAGCACGTCGAGTGCGGCGAACGCTTCGGCATGATCAAGTTCGGTTCGCGCACGGAATTGCTTGTGCCGGTCGATCCAGGCTTGCAGATCCTGGTGAAAGTCGGAGACAAGGTAAAAGGCGCCTGTACCATGCTGGCGCACGCACCGGGGGTCGCCGTTGGGAATGGTCAAGTGAGCTGAGCGGCGGCTACTTGCTGCAAACTGCGTCCCGCTTTCCAGGATCCTTCCTTGCGGACTACTTCGTGATAAAGGGTGTCCCGTTCAACCGGCACGCGGCCGGCCTCCGCGATCAGCCGGCGCAACTCGGCAACCGTGATCTCCTGCGGCGCGTCCGAGCCGGCATCGTGGTAAATCTTCTCATGCACCACCGTGCCGTCGATGTCGTCCGCGCCGAAGCTCAAAGCAAGCTGAGCCGTCTTGATGCCGAGCATCACCCAGTAGGCCTTGATGTGCGGGAAATTATCAAGCATCAGCCGGCTGATGGCCATGGTTTTCAGATCCATGAGCCCGCTGGCTTTCTGAATATGCGACAGCCCTGTGTTGTCGGGATGGAAGGCCAGGGGAATAAAGGTCTGGAAGCCGCCGGTTTCGTCCTGCAATTCGCGCAGACGGCACAGATGGTCAATGCGGTGCCGCGGCTCCTCGATGTGGCCGTAGAGCAT
>DASZFN010000014.1:0-1697 GCA_035939715.1 Gemmataceae bacterium
TAGGAGCGAGTTGGATTCGGATGCGTTGTGCCGTCGCAGAAGTTGCTCCAGTCCTCGAAGAACTGGCGCCGCAGCTCTGAGACACGCGAGCGCGATAAGCCATACTTGCGTGCCATTTCGTAGGCGCGGCCACCGACCATGAGATCATCGATGAGCCGGCGGTCACGCTCACAGCGACTGCCGCGCCAGCGCGGAAAGTCGAGCCGAAACTGTACTTGTTCGACAATCGGTGTAATGGTGTTGTCCTGCAGGGCCTCGTCCAGAACATTGCCGGCAAGGCTAGAACCATCGGACAGCGTGCTGACGCGGAAGCCACGCCGCTGCTGGGCCAGCGGGGACAAGACGTCCTTGGTCTTTTCCTGGCCACACAGGCGCCTGCCTGCCCGCACGGCTCTGGCGGCGTAGGTAGCCAGCACCGAGGCGAACTGCGTGGCGTCCTTGCCGCGCTCGGCCAGGCGCACGAACCAACTCCAGGCCAAGGCGAGCATCTCGCAGATGGCTTCTTCGCGTCGTTCGGGGTCCTTCAGATCCCGGAAATAGACTTTGGCGTGCAGCTTGAGCCGAGGCAGGATGCCCAGGAATGCCTGCTGGGTCGCTTGGTGAGCCGACGGACAGCAGGACGGGGTTGCGGATGTGATCATCAAGACGACCTCCTCAGAAAGGGGCCGTCCCCAGGACGGCCCGGTTAGTAAAAACCAGACCGCCCCGGCACCATGCCAGAGGCGAAAGGACCTGCTTGTCGAAGCAGGGAATCAGTTGCCATCTTGGCCAGCGGAGCTAACTTCCCTGGCGGCGCCGGCCGCAGTTAAGTCCGTTGCGGGCTGCGAGACAGCCGCCTCGGCTACGTCGACGGAATTCTGTGCATTCATAAGGTTGCTCCGACAGAAGAGGTAAAGCCATACAAACCACGAAAGAATGGCATGCAACCAGATTGCGCCAAGAGAGCACGGACCGTTGCGAACGGACAAGCAAGCCGGGGTTGCGGATGCGATCATCAAGACGACCCCGTAGAAAGGGGGGCAGTCCGCCGTGCAGATTACGTTGGCCGATGCCAAACAGGGTTCTTTTTGGGGAGACTTGGCGCCTTCCACGTTGCCGGCGACGTGGTGACTGCATTAATGGAAAGCAGAGCAGGCGGAACAGGCAAGCGTCATCTCAGAAGCCGGTGCGAGCGCTAAACTAGAGGCTGACAGATAGGGACGACCGCACTTGGCTAGCGGTTTTCCATAGGATTATTGCGCAGAATGTCGCGGAATTTAGCTGGGCGCCGAATCGCATTTGATTGATCGTGCCCTGGCTTAGAGGTCCGGTATTTAAGCCGGCCGGGAAACAGCTTGTTCCGCGCCGTCCTGACCGGCCGGCGTCAGAAAGCGTGCCACGCCGGCGGGCCACACGGCAACACCGCTCGCCCTTTAGCTAATGAGTTTAAGGATTGCCTGACGGATTGAATCAGAGCAGGCGGCGCCCCTTTGGGCAGTAAGGGCAGTAGAAGCCTTCCCCAAAGGAACCAAACGTCGTAGAATTCGTAATTGTTGGAAATGGCCGATTGCGAAAACACTCGGAAAAACAGCCCTTTTCTGCAAGCGACGACCTGAATGGGGTTCAGGAGGTCGCTGGTTCGAATCCAGTCGCCCCGACGTACATTTCCTAACGAGCACTCATCCTTATCGGGATTTAATAATCCCGATAACACGGGT
>DASZFN010000015.1:0-9530 GCA_035939715.1 Gemmataceae bacterium
TAACGGAGACCCAACCGGCCGGCTACCTGCAGGGCGTGAACAATCTCGGCGCGCTTGGCGGCACCGCAGGTACTGACCTATTCTCAGGCATCATCGCGACGCCCGCGGCTACCGGCAGCAACTACAACTTCGGGGAAGTGCAGCCGGCCAGCTTGTCCGGCTACGTCTACTCCGACGTCAACGATAACGGCTTGCGCGACGGCGGCGATCAGCCCATTGCTGGTACCACCATCACCCTGACCGGCAGCAACGACCTGGGCGCCCCCGTAAACCTCACGACCACGACAGGGGCCGACGGCAGCTACCAATTCACTAACCTTAGGCCGGGCACTTACACGCTAACGGAGACCCAGCCGGCCGGCTACCTGCAGGGCGTGAACAATCTCGGCTCGCTCGGCGGCGCCGCAGGGAATGACCTATTCTCGGGCATCACCGTGACGCCCGCGGCAACCGGCAGCAACTACAACTTCGGGGAAGTGCTGCCGGCCAGCTTGTCCGGCTACGTCTACTCCGACGTCAACGATAACGGCTTGCGCGACGGCGGCGATCAGCCCATTGCCAGCACAACCATCACCCTGACCGGCAGCAACGACCTGGGAACAGCCGTGAATCTCACGACCACCACGGCCGCGGACGGCAGCTACCAGTTCTCGAATTTGCGCCCTGGCACATACACGATCACAGAGGCTCAGCCTGCCGGCTACTTCCAGGGCAAAGATACCATTGGCTCGGCGGGTGGCGTCGAGAGCATCAAGGACCAGTTCTCGTCCATTCCATTGACCACGGGAAGTAGCGGGAACAATTACAATTTCGCAGAAATCCTACCGGCCAGCATCGCTGGTTTCGTTTATGTTGATGCCAACAACAATGGAGTCATGGACCCAGCCGAGGCCGGCATCGCCAACGTCCTCGTCACCTTGACCGGCACCGATGACCAGGCTAATTCAGTAAAGCAAACTACGCAGACCGGAGCGAACGGCTCCTACGCCTTCGGCAATCTGCGCCCTGGTGTGTACGCTGTCACCGAAACGCCTCCCATCAGCTACGATCCCGCCAAGATCGACGTCGGCTCACAGGGCGGAACGGTCGGCAATAACCAGATTGCCAACATAGCCCTCGGCTCGGGCGTGCACGGAACCAATTATGATTTCGGTCATCTCCAACCAACGCAACAGATTCTTGCGAGCTGGTTTACGATTCCTGATTTCAGCTTCGGCCACCCAGACCTCCAGGTCCTGAGCAAGCTCGCTTTCCTGTCAACATCTCCCGGCGGGGTTACGGATCCGGTGGTGAAGGCACAGGCTACGTACGTCGATGGGCTATACCGCGCGATCTTGGGCCGCCCGGCCGATCAGAACGGCTTGCTCGCGTGGGTGACGCAATTGCATAGTGGGTTCGCTTTGAGCCAGTTCGTCCAGGACATCTGGAATTCTCCCGAGCATCGGGGCCTGGAAGTCGATAGCTTCTACCAGAACTTGCTGCACCGGAACGCCGACCCAGCCGGCCGGGCCTACTGGGTCAGCGCGATGCTTCAAGGACAAAGCGAAACCGATGTAGAGGTTCAGTTTCTGAGTTCGGGCGAATATGCGGCGGCGCATGCGACCAATGCCGATTACATAGCCGCGCTGTACGCAGACGTTCTGGGGCGCGATGCCACGAGCACCGAGATAGGCGGCTGGGCGCAGGCCCTGCAAAACGGCGAGAGCCGTTCGGCCGTTGCCCGGGCTTTCCTGACCTCTTCGGAGGTGTTCAGGCAGAGCCTTGAAATTGACTACCGGGCCTATCTCATGCGCGCCCCCGATGCCGCGGGCGAGCAAAACTGGCTGGCAGTTCTTAGCAGCGGTCAGATAACTCTCCAGGTCGCGACAGAGGCTTTCTTTGCTTCGGGCGAATTCCTGGCGCTGGCACAGCAAGCCAGTCAAGGCTAGGACGAAGAAGTTCAAGGGTCACAGGTGACCCGAAACGGAAGTGCGGGTGTTTCCGTAAGCGGAGGAAGAACGAGAACACAACCACTCGGCAAAAAGATAAAGGGACAAACATACTCTCAAGTGAGGTGTGCTAATGCACTGCCGCGGTTTCCTCTTCCCCTCTTGGGCGGAGTGAAACCGACAGGGGTCCAGCATGTTTTGCCCGCTATGTTTTTGCCGAGTGGAGGTTCCGGATACCATCAAAACAGTTACGTCTTTGCGCCGCTGGCTTCGAGCAGCTCACGGATCTCCTTGGAAAGTTGACGGACGCTTTCCTGGACCTGGCGGGCTTGCTGGTCCAGCTCTTCTTTTGAGACGACGGCGACGGCCGCTGTCGGCATCTTCTTCCCGGTCATATCCGCCTTGACCGTCGCCAGCAGATCAGCCAGTTCCTGCCAGTCCGCGGGCTTGATGAAGTGATACGCGCAGCCCGCGCCGTATGCCAGCCGTTTGTCGCTTTCGGTTCCGTACCCGCTAATGCAAACCAGCAGGACGTTATCCATGCCGGGGAGCGCCTTCAAATCGCGGGCCAGTTGATAGCCGTCGATTCTTGGCATGGCGATATCAAGGAAAACGACGTGGGGCGGACGTAGACGGGCCATGTCGAGCGCCTTCTCGGCATGGTAAGCGGCTACGGCCTCATGGCCCAGATAGGCTAGAACCGTGACCGCTGAATCGGCCGTGTCGCGGTCGTCATCCACGACGAGCACGCGCAGTTTTTCAATGCTGGCGGGGCTTGCGTCCATGTTGAAGCTTATCGGGTTGCGGGTCGCTTTATATAAGCGCAAAAAGAGCCCCTTGTGTCAAGCAAATTTGCAGGACCGGGCTGCCCAACGTCCCTGTGTGGCGCGCCCGGTCCATGGCTCCGGAGGTGCAGGCAAGTTTAACCAGCCGCTCATGAGTGCCCAATGAAAACGAAGCTTTTTGCACAAATCCTACTCTTCATCTTGCTCCTAATCCTCCTCTTAATCTTTCTGTTTCGTGCTGACCCTCGTCCTCGAACATCGACAGCTGAAAGGCGAACGGTTCACCATGGGACAGCATCGCCACGGACGGCCTGCCGCGCGGCCCCTGGCCGCCGGCGGTGGAAGCCGGCAGCATGCTCGATAGCGACAGACTATAAAGGACCACCACGGAAACGGTCAGGCAGGCAAAGTTCAGCAGCCGTGATCCCAGCCGCGGACGGTGGAGGGCGATGATCAGGACCGCGGCCGCGACTATGGCAACGGCCAGGAGTTTGTAGAGAGCGAGCCCCGGCCAGCCGAAGCGGTGCAGCCAAGCGTTGGCCAAGGGATTGGCTTCATAGACGCTGCCGCCGCCGGCATGAAGCAGCCGGTACGTGAACCCGAAGTCCAGAACGCTCAATAAAGCAAACAGAACCAGCTTTCCCGGAAACCGCATCGTGATGTTCATGGCTCGTGTCCCTCCTCACCTCCTTATTCCTGCAGTTGCTGGGGTTGTGACAGCCGTTCTCGGAACGCCAGGGGACGCGTTTAGAATACCGTGGCATTTCCTGCGGAGAAAACGCTTGGCATCACGCCGGGTTTTTGGAAGGATGAAAACGCCGAAAATGAAAACTAATTGTCCTGCCGATGGTCTGGGCAAGCTGGATCCAGATCAAGAACTAAACCAGGAGACGGCGAAATCCCTCTTGTTCAAAGTGACGATCTGTCGTGAGCGCCTCATTGAGGCCGCGCGAGCGCATCAGGACAAAGCTCACAGCGTCGCACAGCGAGTACGTCTTGTCCGTTCGGGTGAACAGCAGGGCCACTGCCTCGCGATGCAGTGGTTCGTCCACCCACACGGTCTCAATGTCCGGGTTGTCCAGCAAATCCCCGAGGAATGTCAAAGCAGGCAAGCGGGGAAGATGTCGTACGTGTGCCAGCGCCACGAATTCCGCCAAGACGTAACAGTGGGTCAGCCGGACACGGGCTGCTTGGTAGGCCGCACGCGCATCGTCATGGAATGGCTCGGCTCGGTGGTGCAGGCACAGTAGCCCCGACGTATCGAGGAGCATCAGTCCCCCTCATGCGTCCCGGCGTACTCTTTGCCGAGATCCGCATCGATGCTCTCATTATCCGTCCCGGTTGGGAAACCAAGGTCTATTTCGCCAAAGTGACGCTCGAACCGTTCACGAGCAGCCTGCTTTTCTGCTTCGGTCCCTAATGAGCCAACGCGAACCTGCTGCTTCAACAGGGTAGCAGCGAGATCCGCGGGTGTCGTTCCAGAGGCTTCGGCCTGGCGTTGAATCGCGGCGTAGATTTCATCACTCAATTCGAGGGCTAAAATCCGGCTCATTGCAGTCACCTCCACTCGCATTATAGCAAGAAGCGGCTCACGGCGCGGGCTTCTTATCTCCCTCCGGCAAGTACTGTGTGGGTGTGTTTGGCAGCGCAATGCAACGCATCCACCCCTCCGCTCAAAAAGCGTGGTAAACCGGCAAACTCAATTTTTTTCCTGACGTAACATATCAATTGGCAAACTGGCAAACTCATTTTTGCGGGACAGTGTTTTCTATCGCATTCGGGCTGCCATTCTGACAGTTACGCAAGGATGGCGCGGATCGGCTTGCCGAAGTCCATCTCCAGGCGTTTGCGGCCGGGGATTTCGAGGTGGCGCGGGTCGAGTCCCAGGAGGTGGAGCACCGTGGCATGCAGATCGGTGACGTAGTGGCGGTGCTCCACGGCATGGAAGCCCAGCTCGTCCGTGGCGCCGTGCGCGACGCCGCCCTTGATGCCGCCGCCGGATAGCCAGACGGAGAACCCATAGGGATGATGGTCGCGGCCGTCGTTGCCCTGCGCGCCTGGAGTGCGGCCGAATTCCGAACCCCAGACCACCAGCGTCTCGTCGAGCAGGCCGCGCTGCTTGAGGTCCCGTAACAGGCCGCCGATGGGCCGGTCCACCTGGGCGCAGAGCGTGGTGTGGCCGCGCTTCAGGTCGCCGTGCGCGTCCCAGGCGCCGGCGCCGCCGTTGCTGCCGTGAAAGATCTGAATGAAACGCACGCCGCGCTCCACCAGCCGCCGCGCCGCCAGGCATTGCTGTCCGAACGTGCGCGTCATGTCGTGATCCAGACCATAGAGCTGGCGCGTCGCGGCGCTCTCCTGTTGAAACTGGAAAACTTCCGGCACCGCGGTCTGCATGCGGAAGGCCAGCTCATAGGACTTGATGCGAGCGCGCAACGCCGGATCGTCCGGATAGTCGATGCCGGCGAGGCGATTGAGCCGGCCGAGCAGATCGAATTCTGCTTGCTGCTCCTCGCGGAACTTGTCCGGTCCGGGCGAGGCGAAGGGGAGCGGGTTGGCGGGATCGACGTGCAGGCGCACGCCGTTGTGCTCGGGGCCCAGGTAGTGAGCGCCGTGGGCATTGTTGCCGCCGCAGCAGTCGGCAATGGGCGTGCCCAGGACGATGAACTGCGGCAAATTGTCGTTGAGCGCGCCGAGCCCGTAGTGCACCCAGGAGCCGATCGTCGGGAAAGCGCCTTCGAGCACATGCCGGCCGGTATGGAATTGCAGTTGCGCGCCGTGATCGTTGTCGGTCGTCCACAGGGAGCGGACGACAGCGATGTCGTCGATGCAGGCGCCGACGTGCGGCCACCAGTCGCTGACGGCGACGCCGCTGCGGCCGCGCAGGCGGAAGCCGACCTGCATGGGCAGGACCTTGGGTTGGACCTTGTGCTGGCCGGGCACCAGCTCGCGCAGGTTCTGCCGCAGGAAGGGAGAATTCAGGGCGCTGGCGTAGGGCGTCTCGGCGATGGTCTTGCCGGCGTGGCGGTTCAGTTCCGGCTTGGGATCGAAGCTCTCCGTGTGGCTGACGCCGCCGACCATGAAAAGCCAGATCACGCTTTTCACCCGCGCCGGCAAGTGCGGCGTGCCGGCAGCGGCGGCGCGGGCGACGCCGTCGCGGAACAGCATGGAGCCCAGCACCAGGCCCGTGAAACCCATGCCGGTGTCGGCGAGAAAGGCTCGGCGTGTCAGGCCGCAGCAAGTGTTTGACATCGGCGGCGGCTCCCCATTTAACGGATTGTCACAAAGTCATGGTGGTTTAGCAACACCTGGATCAAATCTTCACGTGCGCGCATACCCGGCGCGGCCGACGGCGCGACGGCGGCAGCCGCGGATGCGGCCGTAAAGTGGCTCAGGTTCTTCGGCTGGCCGAGCAGGGCAGTCTGCTGTTCCAGGAACTGACAGCAAGCCTTCTCTTCGTCGGCAGTGGGCGCGCGGTTAAGGACCTGCTCGAAACCGCTGCGCACAAATTCCACCGCTCCGTTGTGGTCCATGCACAGCCGCCGGGCCAGCAGCCGGGCCTGGACGGTTGCCAGGGAGCTGTTGAACAGGGCCAGAGCTTGCTGCGGCACGATGCTCTCCGAGCGCCGGTAGCACTCGGTCACGTTGGCGGCGTCAAAGAGTTCCAGGAACTCCATTTCTTTCTCGGCGGCGTGGCGAAAATACACGCTGCGGCGCGGCACGGTCAGTCCCTGGCGGTAGTCGATGTCGGGACCGCCCATGCGCGTATCAAGCTGACCGGCGACGGCCAACACACTATCGCGGACGCTTTCCGCCTCCAGACGCCGGGGGCTCACGCGCCAGAGATAGCGATTGTCCGGGTCGGCAGCCAGGCAAGCGGCGTCGGGCGTCGAATCCATGCGATAGGTGTTGCTGAGCACGATTAGCCGGTGCATGCTCTTCATGCTCCAGTTGTTCTTCATGAACTCGGCGGCCAGCCAATCCAGCAGGGCAGGGTGCGAAGCGGGCCGGCCGTTGCGGCCGAAGTCAAAGACGCTGGGAACAATCGCCTGGCCGAAGTGACGCAGCCAGAGGTGGTTCATGGCCACCCGCGCGGCGAGCGGATTGTGCGGGTCCGTGATCCAGCGCGCCAGCGACAGTCGCCGGCCGCTGCTCGTGGCGGGATAGCTCGGCAAGTTTCGCCTCGTATAGGACGGTGTCGGCGGCCGCCTGGCTTCTAGCTCTGCCTTGGCCAAGGCCTCTGCGGCGGCGGTAAGCTGGCTCTTCAGTTTGGACTGATCGGTAGTGGTCCGCTTTCCCCCGGGTACGGTGGGCGAACTTTGCTGCCAACGCATGAGCGCAAGCTGGGCGGCGAAGTGATTGCGCTGCGCTTCCAGCAAACCGTGTCTTTGCTGCGCGGCATGGGCTTCCAGGGCTGCCTTTTTCCATAGCTCGGGTTGTTTTTGTTGAGCCTCGGCATCTTCCAGCTTCTCCGTGCGCACCTCGGCCAGCAATTCGGCCTGAGCAGCTTCAGCCACGGATTGATTCATTTCAGCGAGGCGCAGATCATCCGCAAAGACCTTGCCAGCGCGCTGACTTTGGATTAACCCCTCGGCACTGGCCTTCGCTTCGGCGAGTGCCGCGTTCCAGTCGGCGAGCATCGCCGGCACGGAGGGATTAGCATCGAGCCGCGAACGTAGCGCTTGCAGCTTCGCCCAGGTTTGTTTGTCTTTGTCCCGCGCCGCGGCTAACGCCGTTTCATGCCTGGCCAATTCTGTCTTCGCCTTGGCAACAAGGTCCTTGAGATGAACCACCTGCTGGGCGTGCGTGCGAATCGTCTCTTCGATAATTGCGGGGCGCGTGTCCGGAACAAACGCCTCTCGCGGCAACTTGATGGCCCCAATATCGAGGTCGGAGCTGGCGAACATGGCGGGCAGGGCAGGCGCGATGGCCTTGCTTTTATCAGGATTGGCATCGTTGCCGCGGATGAACAGATAGGTGGGCGTCGTCGCAGGGCCATCGTAGACGCGCGCGATGCCATCCACGTTCAGGTCCGGCTGGCCGGGCAAGCGGTCGGCGCGGATCTGGTGCGGCTCGAAAATCGCTCGGAAGGCGTAATACTCCTTCTGCAGGATCGGATCGTACATGTGGTCATGGCAGCGGGCGCAGTTCAGCGTGATTCCCAGGAACGCCTTGCCCGTGTGCTCCACGGCGTGATCGAGCCAGACCTGGCGATTGAAGCGGAACCAGTTGCGCACCAGGAACCCGGTGGCGCGAAGGGTGTCCGGGTCAGTCGGCGCCAGCTCATCGCCGGCGAGCATTTCCTGGATCATGCGGTCGTAGCCCCTGTCCTGGTTCAAGGAGGCGATGATCCAGTCGCGCCAGTGCCAGATGTGCTTCTGGCTTTCGCGCACCTCCTCACCGAAACCGGCCCAGTCGCTGTAACGCCAGACATCCATCCAGTGCCGGCCCCAACGCTCGCCGTACTGCGGGCTGGCCAGCAGGCGCTCGACGACCTTTTCATAAGCACTCGGAGATGCATCGGTCAGGAAGGCATGGAGTTCGGCGCGCGTGGGCGGGATGCCGATCAGGTCGAGGTAGACGCGGCGCAACAGTACCGATCGGCTGGCTGGCGGCCTGGGGCTGAGCCCATGTCCTTCATGCTCAGCGGCAATGAAAGCATCGATCGGATTCCGCAGCCAGGCCGCTTTGCGAACCGCCGGGACGGCGGGGGCCGTTACGGTTTCAAACGGGGTCCAGCGATACGCTTTGCGGGCCTGTTCAAACGCGGCGAGCAGCCGGGGCGCCTCGGCCAGTTCGGCGGCCGTTGGCCTGTCGCTGGCATCACCCGGGAAGTGGCCGGTCAGCAACTCGATGAGGTTGGAAACGCCGTCGCCATCACTGTCTTCCTGGAAAACGGCTTCAAGCCGGGACGCGATGTCGGTCTTCTTGCCGGCCTTGCGCAATTCTGCCTTGACGGCTTTCAAGCGGGCGCCGAAGGCGTTGTGCGGCTTCTCGGTCGCCAGTTGATCGGCGGCAGTGCCGGGCGGGTCGGGAAGATGGCAGGTGCGGCAATCGTTCAGTTTTTTGGGCAGCAACGGCCCGAAATAATCGGCCAGCGCACGCCGATGCGCCGGTCGGGCCTGGGCCTGCGCTGCTGTCAGCATCAGGAGGAGCATCCCTGCTTGACCCAAGCATCGCGAAACGCGCCGCATGCTCGCTCTCCTCTAAGATTGCAAACGGGCCGCAGGACAACTGCGTCGGTGGGAAGCCTAAAAAGGGCAGGCTCAGGGATACCTATGCTTCTCACAATCTGACAGCCGAGTCTGCAATTGTCAAACCATTTGCTCTGGAATCCAGACGCGGCACCAGGTCGCCGAGAGCCCTATAATGACCAACGGCCAATCATGCAGACGGCATTTGCTTGAGGGTTTCATGAGACAAAGCTGCTTCGTATTGTTGCTGCTTCTTGGCGCACTCACTTTTGCCCGGACCGCCGAGCCGGAAGTGATCTTCGAAGATTCCTTGAAGGGCAAGCTGGGTGAAGGCTGGGAATGGCTGAGGGAGAATCCCAGGACCTGGCGGCATTCCGACCAGGGGCTGGAGATTCGCGTGGAGCCGGGGCTGGCGGCCACGGTCAAGAACGCGCTCCTGCGCAAGGCCCCTGATCGCACGCAGGGAAAGTTTGCGATCGACGTGACGATCGAGTTTACAGCTTCTCCTTCCCAGCAGTACGAGCAAGCGGGGCTGACCTGGTATCAAGGCAGCAAACCCGTATTCAAACTGGTCCATGAGTTCATCGATCAGAAACTGTATGTCATTCCCGGAAAGAAGCCTGCCG
>DASZFN010000016.1:0-14296 GCA_035939715.1 Gemmataceae bacterium
GCCTGCACGAGCCCTGCCACCGTCGGGGTGGCGGTCCCCTGGAAGTAGCTCTGGGCGATGGCAGACCACTTGAGGAAGCTGCCGACCCCAGCCCCTGGGACCTGTGCCAACAGGTCGTTCAGGCTCTTGTCGATGACGGGCAGCTTGACGCCCAGCGCCGGCATGGCCAGCACCTGGTCCCCCAGGCCGTCCAGCGTTTGCAACACCTTGACCAGGACAGCGGTCATGCCGCCCGTCAAGGGCGCGCTGACGTTAACCGTAGCGCTGCCATGCAACGCAGAGGCCGCAGTGTCCGCGACCGTGACGGTCTGGTCGCCCTGGGCTTGCAGGGTGACCTGGAAGGTGTGGCTGCCGTGATCGCCGGTGACGAAGTTGTAGTCGGCGGGCAGGCCGGCCTGGCCGCCGCTGCTGGTGAAGTGGACCGTGCCCGTGTAGCCGGGGACCGGGTTACCTGCGCCGTCCAGGGCCGTGACGGCTACGCCGAAGGCTTGCCCGAGTGTGGCGTCGGCCGGGGCGGTGATGCCGAGGTGATCGGCCACGATCTGCGTCACCGTAACCTGGGCGATAGCTTTCAGCGCGGGGGAAGCCGTGTCGGTGACTGTGAGGGTCTGGGTGCCGGTGGTCTCAAAGGTCACCGAGAATGAATGCTTGCCCCCATCGGCGCTGGTAAACGTGTAGTCGCCCGGCTGCCCGGCCTGACTGTCGCTGCTAGCAAAGTGGACCGTGCCGGTGTAGCCCGCGGCGACGTTGCCGTAGGGGTCCAGGGCCTTAAGGGTGAATGCCTGGGGCGCGTCGGCGCCGGTCGTGGAGACCAGCCCTTCCAGGCGGAGAACGCTGGCTGCTGCCGAGCTTACGAGGACGATCCCGCTCGTGCCATGGACTGTGCCCTGGGCGATGTCTGTGCCGGTCACCGTCTGGTTGCCCGCGGTTTTGAAAGTCACGCTAAAGGAATGCATGCCCATGTCGGCGGTCGTAAAAGTGTAGTCGGCCGGTGGCACGGCCTGACCATCGCTGCTGGTGAAGTGGACCGTGCCGGCATAGCCGGACGCCGTATTGCCATTGGGGTCGAGAGCCGTGACCGTAAACGAATAGGGAACACCCGCCGTCGCAGAAGAGGTCGCACTGTCCAGGCGGAACCTGCCGCCCGTCGCCTGGGTCACCTGAATGCCGGACTGCGTGCCGGTAATCGAAGCGGTGACCGTGTCCGTGGCAGTGACCGACTGGCTGCCGGCAGTGTTGAAGGTCACGTTGAAGGAGTGAACTCCCTTATCAGCATCTGTAAAGGTGTAGTCCGGCGGCGGCACGGCTTGACCATCGCTGCTAGTAAAGTGGACGGTGCCGAGATAGCCGGTCGCGGTGTTGCCATAGGGGTCGAAAGCCGTGACCGTGAACGAATAGGGAGCACCTGCCGTCACAGAAGAGGTCGCGCTGTTCAGGCCTAACACACTCGCTGCCGCCGGGGTCACCAGGATAGCCGATTGCCTGCCGGTAAGCGGGGCGATGCCCGTGTCGGTGACGGTGACCGATTGGCTGCCGGCGGTCTGAAGGTTTACGCTGAAAGAGTGAACTCCCTTGTCGGCGGCGGTGAAGGTGTAGTCGGCGGGCAGGCCGGCGTGTGGATCGCTGCTGGTGAAGTGGACGGTCCCCACATAGCCCATGTCCGGGTTGCCCTGCGCATCCTTGATGGTGACGCTGACGGTGCCGGCATTGCCGGCCGTGATGGGGGAAGGCAAGCCCGTGACCCCGAGCGTGTCCGTTGTCGCTTGCTGGAGCAGAATGGAGACCGTGTTGTCCTTGCCGTCGGCCACGGCCAGGTCGAGCTTGCCGTCGCGGTCGAAGTCGGCCGCCGCCAACGAATAGGGACCGTTACCCACCGCATAGGTCTGGGGAGTCTGAAAAGTGCCGTCCCCGTTCCCCAGGAACACCTTGACGTTGTTGTCCGCGTTGTCCGCCACCGCCAGGTCGAGGTTGCCGTCGCCGTTGAAGTCGCCCACGGCCGCGGAATGGGGGTTGGCGCCGGCGGCATAATTACCCGCCGGCTGGTAGGTTCCGTCGCCGTTGCCCCGAAGCACGCTCACGCTGTTAGTGCCAAAGTTGGCGGTGACCAGGTCGAGCTTGCCGTCGTGGCTGAGGTCGGCGGCCGCAATCCCGGTGGCCCGGTAGCCGACGGTGTAATTGACCACGGGCTGGAAGGTGCCGTCGCCGTTGCCCAGGAGCACGCCGACCGTGCCGCTGACCTGCTTGGCCACCGCCAGGTCGAGCTTGCCGTCCCGGTTGAAGTCGCCCACGACCACTGCGCGGGCTTCCGCGCCGACAGTGTAATTGACGGCAGGTTGAAAAGTGCCGTCGCCGTTGCCCAGGAGCACGCTCACCGTGCCGTCGCTCCAGTTGGGCACGGCCAGGTCGAGTTTGCCGTCGTTGGTAAAATCGCCCACGGCCAGGGAGCCGGGGTTGGTGCCGGCCTTGAACGTGCTGCCGGGGACGAAGGTGCCGTTGCCCTTGCCCAGCAAGATGCTGACGGTGCCGGCGCCCCAGTTGGAGACGGCCAGGTCGAGCTGGCCGTCGCCGCGAAAATCGCCGACGGCCACGGCCACGGGGTTGGCGCCGGCAGCGTAGTCCACCGCCGGCTGGAAGGTGCCATCGCCCTTGCCCAGCAGCACGCTGATGGTATTGCTGTCGTAGTTTGCCGTCACCAGGTCCGGGATACCGTCCCGGTTGAAGTCGCCCACGGCCACGTTGTAGGGATTCCGTCCGGTGCCATAGGTAACCTGCGGGGCAAACGAGGCGGCTTCGGTCACTTTGATCGTGGCACTGCCTGTGATAGAAGCCGTCGCCGTATCCGTTGTAGTAATCGACTGATTGCCCTTGATGCCGAATGTCACGCTGAAAGAGTGCACGCCCCCGTCGGCGGCCGTGAAGGTGTAGTCAGCGGGCAGGCCGGCTTTGGCATCGCTGCTTTTGAAATGAACGGTTCCAGTGTAGCTGGGGATTCTGTTGCCGGAGGCATTGACGGCCGTGACGGTCAGGTTAAACGCCGTGCCTGCCGCGGCGCCGGCCGGCGCACTGACGACGAAGTGATCGACGACGCTGCTCGTGACAGTCAGGATCAAGTTACCGGCGCCATACGCGGGAACGAACTGGCCGCCGGGAAAAGTCAAGCCGTTCTTGCTCTCGAAGTCAGTCGAGCGCGAATTCTGCGCAAACGACATGATCTGATAGCTATCTGTGCTGCTGGGCACAAAGCCGTTGACCAGCCCCATGTTGAGGCCGCCGGCAAGGTTGGGGGTCTTCGTGATGTTAAGCACGCCAAACTGTCCGGCGCTGGAGTGTCCGCCGACCTGGATGTTGAGCCCGGCCCCGGAAGTCTGAGTGTAGTTGCCGCTCACCGCCAGCGTGCTCGACGGGCCGACGGTCAAGCTGCCGGAGTTGTTGAGGTCGCCGGTCGTGGTGAGGATGAAGCCGTTCTGGATCGTCAAATTACCGCCGGCGGCTATGTTCGTCAGGCCGGCCAGGGCGTTCGTGTTGGCGGGGTAGGTGGTGCCCAATACGAGCGAGCCGGCGCCGTCCACGAGAACGTTGGCGGCAAGCGTGGTGATGGCGGCGCCAAACTTCAGGGTGCCGCCGTTGATGGCTTGCCACGTGCCGCCGGTGAGAGTCCCGCCGGAGAGATTACTGAACGTCTGCGGGTCTGAGAGTACAATGCCGCCGCCGTTCTGGGCCGTCATGGTGCCATTGTTGGTCCAGTTGGACCACCCGCTGATGACGGTCGTCCCGGTGGATTTGCCAAACAGAGTGGGGTCCACCGTGAGCGTGGCTTCGAAATTCATGGTATCCTTGGAGCCACCCTCCCCGTCGAACGCGACGTCGGCGCCTTGAAGGCTAAGGTTCTTGCCGAACGTCACAGAGGCGGTGCCATTATGGATGATCGAATTTTCGCCGTTGGAGCCAAAGATGATCGTACCGGGGTCCGCGCCGTCGGCGCCGTCCAGGATCTGAGGCGAGCTGTCTTGGAAGTACAGCCTCGCACCGGTGCTGCCATCACCTTTCCCGAGATTGATGGTGGCGCTCTTGAGCGTCAATGCCCCCAACACCGAGACAGAACTGGAATCGGTCTGCATATCCAGAGGGCTGGGGTTGCCGCCGGTGCCGTCGAGCGTGACACCGATCAGATCGCCGCGGGCGGCAATCAGGCCGTAGCCGGTGGTGGCTTTGATCGTGCCGCCGTTGATTGTGCCGTGGTTAATCGTGCCCTGATTCATCGTCCAGGAACCGGTGGTGCTGTCGAAGGTCTGAGTCAAGCCGGCATTGTTGAAGATGCCGGTGAGGTTGACGATGTCATCGCTGGGTCCGCCCTGGCGCGTGAAGCTTCCCAGGGCTGCCCTGGAGAAGGTGCCGCCCAGGTTTACGGTCGTGGTCGCGCCGGCGGCGGTGATCGTGCCCGTGTTGCTCCAGCCAAGGTTGTCGGCGGCTGTGCCTGAAGAATCGAGAGTCATGGTGCCGCCGCCGCTGATGCTGATCGTCCCCGTGTTGTCCCAGGCATGGCCCGCGCCCGAGGTGTCGCCCTTGAGGGTGAGGTTGCCCCCGTCTTGCACGGTGATGGTACCGTTGTTGACCCAGTGGGTCCTGCCGGCAAGGGTCAGGCTGCCGCCGTTTTTGGCGGTCAGGACGGCGTCGTTCCTCCAGTTGGTGCCTTCAACCATCATGCTTCCCGAGGTCTGGCCGGACAGAGTTGGATCGACGATGAGGGCAGCTTTCATGTCGATGCTGCCACTGTCGCTGTAAATCTGGCCGTCTGCGCCCTTGACGGTCAGGTTGCTGCCGAGGGTCAAAGAACCGCCATATTGAGCCCAAATAGCATTGCCGGCGCTGGAGCCAAAGATAATCGTACCGGGGTCGGCACTATCGGCGCCGTCCAAGATCTGTGCAGACGTGCTGTCGAAGAAGAGTTGGCCACTAGCAGTGCCGTCGGTTGTGCCGAGATAGACGGTGGCGTTGCTGAGTGTCACCGATCCGGACACGTCCACCCGCGCCGTGTTGGTAAAGCTTTTGTCGATCTCTTGGAGAGTGCCCACAAAGAGGGCGCCCCCGGAGAGGAGGAAAGCATCGTGGCAGGTAAGGCTCTTGACCGTGTCGGTTCCGGAGGAATAGGTGACGGTAATACCCGTAACGTTGATGACGGCGTCGTCGTTCGGGCCAGGCAGGACGCCCCCGCTCGGGTGGCTGGAGTCGCTCCAGTGGCTGGAGTCGTTAAAATCGCCCGAGCCGCCGATCCAGTTGATGGTTGCGGGTGCGATCCGACCTTCCAGGGCTTCGACGCAAGGTTTGTAGAAACCGCGACGCCGGCCAAGACCGTAGGACGGATTGCCAATCCGTCTTACCGCAGACCCAAGCCGAAAACGGTCATACAATCTGCGCAGCGAAAGAAAGCGAGTCATCGGAACCTCCAGAGGAACGGCCCTGCCGGCTCTTTCACTGCCGACCTGATCCCTCGTCACTAATCCCATACGAGTCCAAAAGCAGTTGTTACAAGTCGCGCATGATTTTTCTTTATCGTGGTAGAATGAGGTGTCTTCGTGACCGGTAAGCCAACTCTCGATGCCATTTTCCGGTTCGCCCGCTAATACTGACTCCGCACGACGGCGGCAAATCTTACAGGGGATCACCGCATTTTTGGGAAGATTCTTGGAAATGGTCCGTAACTGATGAGAGCGACGCTGCTAACGCGACCGCCGGACGGCCCGTCGCAAAGCTCCCCTGCTTCAGTTCCGCTTCGGTGTCTTCGTTTCGGCCGGCGGGGGCGGCTCTGGGAGGCCCAACAGGCCCGCGGCCTCGGCCCGGAGGCGGCGGAACTCCTCCTCCCAGTAGAAGCCGGGCTCCTTGCTGTAGCCGCCCTTGTGGTCCTCCATCCACCGGCAAGCCCGCGTGTACCATTGCCGCGCCTGTTCCTGGTCGCCCCGCCGCCAGTGGGCCATGGCCAGAGCGAACCATTCGTAGCTGCCCCCGCCGCCGCAGAAGAAGTTCGCCTTCTGCAGGGCCCCGATCGCCGCGCCCCAATTGCCGGCGCGGTAAGATGCCAGGCCGAGCGCTTTCCAGTAGTGCCCGTTCAGCCCGGTCCGTTCGAGGGCCTTCTTCGCCTGTTCGACGGCCCGGCCCGGATCGCGATACCGCGGTTCGGGGCAGTTGGCCAGGAACCACGCCAGCTTCCAGTGGGCGTCCGGATCGTCCGGCTTCACGTCCAGGGCGCGGCGGTATTCGTCGGCCACCTCCGGGAACCGTCCGGCGACCCAGAGTACGTCGCCCAGGCCCACGTGGCTCCGGGCCGGCGCGTTCCGGAGGGCGACCACGTCGGGGAAGCGCGCTGCCAGCTTCTCCTCCAGGGTAATTGTCTGGCGGTAGCTCTGCTCCGCCTCCGCGAGTTGGCTGTTATGAATCAGCAACCGAGCCAGCCTCTCCTGGCTAATCACCAGGTTCTGCCGATGGTCGGCCACGGTCGGAAAGGCCGCCAGGAGCTGCCGGGCGAGATCGAGGGCCTGGCGCGAGGGCTGTTCCGCCTCCTGGTAGTGACCGGAGTCGCTGAGCAGCTGCCCCAGCAGGCGGCAGGACGAGTACAACTGACGACGGTCGCCGGCCGCAGTGGAGGCTTCGGCCACGAGTTGCTGGGCGAGGTCCAGGGCCTGGCGGCAGGCCTGGTCTGCCTCGGCCTGGCGACCCATGTCACGAAAGAGACCACCGAGCTCACAGTAGGCGTGGCACAGATCACCGCGATAGTCGGCCACGGCCGGAAACTCGGCCGCCAGTTGCTGGGCCAGCGCCAGGTCCTGGCGAAGAAAGCCCTCCGCCTCCTTGGGGCGGCCGGTGGCCTTCAGGACATGGCCCAGCCCGTGGTAGGTGCTCAGAAGCGTCCGTCGGTACTCGACCGCCGTGGGGAGCTCTTCCACCAGGCTCTCAAGGACGGGCAGGGCCTTGCGAAAAGCGAGCTCGGCCTTGTCATGCACCCTCAGCTTGGCGCAGATCAAACCCACGCGCTGGTATGCCTTTCCCACCTCCCCCCGCAGCGGCGCATGCGACCGATTGGCCTGGGCGAACTGGTCGTAGAACTCCAGACCTTTCTGAAGCAGGCCGCTCTCCACTTGCTCCAGCTGCTCGGGCGCCAGGGGCAAGTGCCCTTCTGGGTCCTCGGTGGCAGGCTCGGCAGGCCTGAGGACGATCTCGTCCAATGCCCGCAGGGCAAGCTTCAGGTTTTCCTCGGCACGTCCGCGCAGGTCGGCTTCTGCCTTCAGGGCTGCCTCCTTCCGCGCCTCCTCCGCAATGACCCGCTGTTGTTCCGCCTCGAGCTGCAGGAGGTTGATCGCCAACAGCACCGCCAGCACCGCCAGCCCGACGGCCAGGGCCAGCGCGGCGCCCAGCAGCCCGGCCACCATGGGGTTGCGCCGGCACCAGCGCCAGGTCCGAGCGAAGCGGCTGACCGGCCGCGCCAGGATCGGCTTGCCGGCCACGAACCGTCCCAAATCCTCGGCCAGCTCCTGCGCGTTGTTGTAGCGCTCCGACGGGTCCTTCGCCATAGCCTTCAGGACGATGGTCTGCAGGTCCAACGGCACGGCCTTGTTCAAGTCCTGTGGCGGGCGCGGCTCCTCTCCTGCGATCTGGCGTAGCACTTCCTGGCGATCGTGACTTGGGAAGGCAGCTTCGAGCGTCAGGAGTTCATACAAGGTCGCGCCCAGCGAATAAATGTCCGTGCGCTCATCGAGCAGCACCCGTTTGCCCAGGGCCTGCTCCGGACTCATGTAGCGGAGCGTTCCCAGGAAATCGCCGCTCATGGTTAACCCAGCGTGACCCTGGCAGTGCGCCAGGCCGAAGTCGGTGATCCACAAATGGCCGCCCGATTCAACCAGCAAGTTGGCCGGTTTGATGTCGCGGTGCACCACGCCGATTTGGTGCGCATGCTCCAACGCCTCGGCCGCCTGGATGCCGAGCTGCGCGACCGTGTGGAAAAATGAAGATGAAGGATCGAGGATAGAGGATAATGGCTGGCGCAGGTTCGTGGCGCTCGTTGCTCCGCGATCTTTCAAGGTTTCGGCCGGCTCCGGGGTGGAAAGGGATTTTTTCACTTCTGGCCACGTGCCTCGATCCTCTTTTCCCGCCGACTGCCGGAGCTCGGCGATCAGGGCTGCAAGCGTCTGTCCGTCGATGAACTGCATGGCGTAAAAGTGCACGCTTCGCTCACAACCGACGAAATACACCGGCACAATATGTTGGTGATGCAGGTGGGCCGCGGCCTGGGCCTCGTTCTTGAAGCGCTGGAGCTGTTTGGCATCCAGTGCCCCAGCAAACGGCAACACCTTGAGCGCTACCCGCCGGCCCAGGGAGATTTGGTCCGCCTCGTACACAACTCCCATGCCGCCGCGGCCCAGCTCGCGAAGGATTTGAAAATCGCCAAGTGTTCCGAGGATCTCGTCCGGTGGTGAAACCGCCGCCAGGCGGACCGCAGAACCGCGGGAATGCCGCAGGTCGGCCAGCAGGTGCAAAGCCGGCAGCAACTCGCGCAATTCCTTCGCCTGCTCGGGATGCACCTGGACATAAGCTTCGACGTCAACCGGCTCGCCGGCTTGAAGCCGTGCCGTAAATTCTTCAACGACGAGGGCCAGGGTCTGGTCGGCGGAGGCGGTCGGCCCCACCACGGAAACAGGCACGTTCATGACACCTCCCCCGCAAGGTCCTCTCCCAACAGGCGTCGCAGGCGCCGCAGAGCGCGCAGGTGGCGCGTGTAAACGGCTCCTTCCGAGATCTCCAATATGGCGGCAATCTCGGGACTCGAGAGTTGCTCCAGGTGCCGCAAGACGAGCACCTCGCGATCGTGTTCGCTCAATTGCGCCAGGGCCGCCTGCACACGGTCGCGGAGTTCGTGGCGGCGAAGCCGGGCGCTGGGACTGCTGCCGCGGCCCATGAGTTTATCGGCCAACACCATGGCCGACTCGTCAGGCAGGGGCGGTGCCCAGGGCTCCTCACGGCGGACACTGCGCTTGAGGGCCTGAACGTGTCGGCGGTGCAACTCACCCAGTCGCTTGCATGCCAGCTGCCGCAGCCAGGGATAGAAAGGGAGTGGCCGGTGCCGGAGGTAGTCGGCAAGCTGTTCCACGGCGTCGGCCAATGTCTCCTGGACCACGTCTGAAGGGTCGATCCGGGCAGCGAGCCGACGGTCCATGCGCAGGCCGATCATTTGCCGCAATCGTTGCCGGTGCAGCACCAACAACTGCTCGCGGGCCGCCGGGTCGCCCTGACCGGCACGCGCTAGCAATTGTTCGGCATCAAGGTCCTGGGGAGCCATCATCCGGTTCGCCTCCTAAGACTGACTCCGCAAGACGGCGCTGAATCTTACAGGGAATTCAGAGCCTTTTTCGAGGTGGTCCAGAACTGCTGATCTTGATGGTACTTGTGGAAAGCGACAGGTCCAGATAGTTTTTGGAAAGCCTGGCAATTCGTCCGGCAAAGGCAATGATGGAAAAGACACCCGACCCTGTACTCACCTGGAACCAGGTGGCGTTTTGGTACGCGTTACGCCTGGCGGGTGTGGGAGTCTTACCGCAGACCCAAGCCGAAAACGGTCATACAATCTGCGCAGCGAAAGAAAGCGAGTCATCGGAACCTCCAGAGGAACGGCCCTGCGGGCTCTTTCAGTGCCGACCAGGTGCCTCGTCACTAATCGCATACGAGCCCAAAAGCAGTTGTTACAAGACGCGCATGGTTTTCTTTTTCGAGGTAGAATGGGGTGCCTTCGTGACCGGTAAGCTCGGCCGGCACGCCGTTTCCCGTCCGGAGCCAGGCAAATGGCGCCGCAGGATTTGACTGACCGCCTCTCTGCGATCGAGACCCAGTGGACTGCACTGTTCCAAGCGCACCGCGACCCGGGTGACGCCACGACCGCCGCCCAGCGCCAACTATTGCTGCGTTATTACGGAGCGGTCTACCGCTATCTCCTGGGAATTCTGCACGACGCGGTCGCCGCCGAGGATCTTACCCAGGAGTTCGCCGTCCGCTTCCTGCGCGGCGACTTCCACCGGGCCGACCCCCAGCGCGGCCGATTCCGCGATTTCCTCAAGACCGCCCTGCGCCATCTGGCCCAGGATCATTGGCGGAAACAAGAGAAGGCCCCGGCCCACCTTGCCCATGGCAGCGGCCAACCGAGCGCCGCCGGCTCTGAGGAAAACGAGGAGGGTGACAAGGCCTTCCTGGACAAATGGCGGGAAGAATTGCTGGCTCACACGTGGAAATCACTAGCCGCGTTCCAGGAATCAAGCGGACAACTCTCTTACGCCGTGTTGCGCTGCAAAGCCGAACAACCCCAGCTGCACTCGGTGGATTTGGCCGCCCGCCTCGGCGCACACCGTGGCAAGCCTTTGACTGCCAATGGCGTCCGCCAACTGCTGCACCGGGCCCGCCGGAAGTTCGCCGAGCTGCTCGTGGAAGAAGTGTCCCGGTCGCTGCAGACCTCCGATCCGGCAACGCTGGGAGAAGAGCTAATCGCTCTGAAGCTGTTCAGCTACTGCCGGGCTGCCTTGAAGCACATCCCGGGTTAACGGCCGACACGGTTGCTGCGCCGTCATTTGGCATTCGGCTTCGCCGGCACCTTGGCAGCAAGGAGTTTCTTGAAGTCCTCACGCCCCCGCAACGGGCTGAACTCGGCATCTTTCTCGAGTGCCGCAGTATCCTTGTATCCTTTCTTAAGTCCCTCTTGCAGCCATTGCATCGCCTGGTCCCCGTAGGTCTTGGCCAGCTCCTTGCGCTTTGCTTCGGTCAGCTTGGAGTCCTTCTCCACCAGCAAAACACAGCGCCCCAGATGCCAGGCGCCGTCGTGGAGCTCCACTTTGGGATTCGGGGCGGCGCCAACCATTTGCTCCACGGCCATGACGGCCCCGAGGTAGTCCTCTTGCCGAACCAGGACGTCGGTCAGGTTCCAATAATGATTGCTGAGGAATTGCCGGTAACGCAGGTTCCCGGCGTTCACTGCCAGGGCAGCCTTTTGGTGGACGATCGCTTGATCCACGCAAGCGCGTGCCTCCGTTAATCTGCCTCGTCCGATGAGGAAGTAACAGAGGTCATTCAGCGATCCCCCCAGCGCGGACGGATGATTGGGGATCGCTGGATAGTCCTTCATCAGTCGTTCCCGGACCGCTATGCTGTCACGATAAGCTTTCTCCGCTCCGTCATAATCCTTGAGCCGCTTCAGAGTGGCGCCAAGTGCCTGAAAATGGACCGCGAGATTGAAGCGGCTAAGCGCATTCTCCGGTTCCAGCCTGAGCGCCTCTTTCTCGTGAAAAATGGCTTGCTCGACCAGTTGTCGTGCGCGAGGTAGTTCCTGGTTCGCCTTGATAAGTGGATGGGCTAGGTTATCCAAGGTGCCGGCCAATGTATGTTGATAACTGGCTACGTCAGGATAAGCCTCTGCTAGAACCCTCCACGCGTCACGAGCCTTGACCATGGCGGCGTCCCCCTCTTTGGTCCGGCCGGCGCCTGAGAGCAGGTTCCCCAACTCGTTATAAAGGGTGGCCATACCATTCTTGTAGTCTCGCTCATCAGGGTAGCGGTCTACCAATTCGTTCGCCAGGCTGAGGCCGCGGGTTAATACCTTCTCTGCTTCCTTCGGATCGGCATGGGCCAATGTCTTGCCCAACCCGACGCAATTATTCGCCAGGTAATGCCTGTAGGCAGGCCTGTCAGGAAACTCGCCCGCCAGTTTCTCCTGGAGCTCGATAGCGCGACCATAACTTGCCACCGCATCTCGCTGTTGACCGAGAAGCAGGTAGATAGCGGCCAGGCGGCTGTGGGTCCACGATGCCTCAAGTCGCACTTCCGGATCGTCGCTCTTTTCCTTGAGGAAGCCCTCGTTGAAGCTTAGAGCTTCCTGGAGCACCTGCCGGCGCAGCTTTTCCATGTGGGGCACGTTGGCCAGCGACTCGGCGGCCACCTTGGCCAGCTTGTCCACGGCAGCGCGGGCATTCTGCAAATACGCCTCCGCGCGTTGCTTCTGTCGTTCGGTCTTGCCGGCGTTGTCCTCGGCAACTCGGCGGCGTTCGTCGGCCAGCAGCCAAAGGCCGGTTATCGCGGTTGTCCCGCCCAGCACGACCAGGGCCAAAACCGCCAGAAGTGCAGCCACTCTTGGGTTACGGCGGCACCATCGGCCCAGACGCTCCAGGTGGCCGACGGGCCGAGCCTGGATGGGCTCGCCATGGTGGAAGCGACGCAAGTCCTCAGCCAGCTCGGCGGCGCTGCCGTATCGCTGCCGCGGCTCTTTGCGCAGGCACTTCAAACAAATGGTTTCCAGGTCGCGCGGTGTCCTGAGCTGTAGTTGGCGCGGCGGCACCGGCTCATCGGCGATTACTTGCGCGACCGTTTCCAGTACTGACGCCGCCTTGAATGGCGGTCGCCCCGTCAAGAGTTCGTAAAGGATCGCCCCCAGCGCGTAGACGTCCGCCCCCGGCCCGATCGGCCGGCCCTTGCTGTCCGCTTGCTCCGGGGGCATGTAGCTGGGCGTGCCCAGGATCTCGCCGCTGGCGGTTTCGCCGGCGCCGCTGTCCAGGCTCTTGGCCAGGCCGAAGTCGGTGATCTTGGGCGTGCCGTCGGCGGTCAGCAACACATTGGCCGGCTTGAGGTCCCGGTGAATGAGGTTCCGCTCGTGGGCAAAGTGAATAGCTCCGGCCAGCAGTTCCAGGAGTTGCGCGGCCTGCTGGGGCGGCAGCGGAGTGCCGTTGATCCGCTGGGCCAGGCTGCCGCCCTCCACGAATTCCAGGGCCAGGTAGGGCAACCCTTCGTGCTCGCCGATTTCGTAAATCTGCACCACGTGCGGATGCTGGAGCCGGGCGACGGCCTCGGCCTCGTGGCGGAAGCGGACTAGCGCCGTAGCGCTGGCGAGGCTGCCGGCACGAATCACCTTCAGAGCGACGAGGCGGTTCAACTTCAAGTGCCGGGCCTGGTAAACAACCCCCATGCCGCCGCCACCCAGCACGCCGAGCATTTCATAACCCGGGATCGCCGGCGCGGGGCCGCCCAAGCCAGCCGTTCCCAATACCGGCGCCTGGGCGAGCGCGCTATCGTGCAGACTCGGCACTGCGAAGGCCGGAGGGGGAGGTAGCCCACCTGAAACACTATCGATGGATGTCAAAGTGCTCGGCTCGCCCGAGACTGGTTTTTGACACAAGGCAGGTCCGTCACGAGGGGGCAGCACTTGCGCAGCAGGGTCGGGCACGGTTATCCCTCCTCGACGAAAGGGAATCAGCTTTGCCATTATCCTGCAACCTGGCCGGTTTACAACCAATTACTTCCAGGAATCTCCGCTGCTTGCTGGTTGTTTTGCGCGTCGGCGTGCGCCTCGCGAGGACCCCAACTCCTGTCCGGCTGGCAAGCGGCGTGCCGGGCGATACTAAGCCGGATATTTTTAATCTTCAAACTGGCCCACACCCGAGCGAGCATTACGGACCCTGGGCGGGGCGTCTCGGCTACGAGCTGTCGCCGGGTAACTTCGGAGAGAACCTGACGACGCAGGGATTGCTCGAGGACGCGGTCCACATCGGCGACGAGTTCCGCGTCGGGACGGCCCGGCTAGTCGTCACGCAGCCGAGGCTGCCGTGCTTCAAGCTCGGGATCCGGTTCGGCGACGCCGGCATGGTCAAATCCTTCCTGCAGGCCGGGAAGCCGGGTGCTCTTTTCGTGCGCCTTCGTGCTCTTTCGTGGAGGAAATTCGCGGCAAACTCGATTCCCCAGGTTAAGACGCGGCGGGCCTTCGATCTAACGGCGGAGACGGACGCGCGGCGCGACAACTACGGACGGACGCCATTCGGTCAGGAGCAAGCGGGCTTCCCATTGATGTCGCTCCGTGGGGAATGTTGATAGTAGGGGCCTCCAACCGACTGCCTTCCCGTACATCGCCTTCGTTCCCGCGCGCCGGCCGATTCGCTGCCCCGGCGGCTTTACACGCGGCTAATAATCCGTGAGGGAACGTGGCGGTACAGCCATGCGCAGGGCGTTGACCACGGCGGCGACATCGATCACCTCCTGAAAGATGGCCCCGGCCACCGGGGGGAGATAACCCGCCGCCGCGACCACCATCCCGATCAGGCTCAGCACCATCCCACCCACGGCGCTCTGCAGCGCGATCGTGCGGAGGCGGCCGCTGATGTGCAGGAATTCGTCCACCCTTTCCAGCGAACTCTCCAGGATCACTGCCCCGGCCGCTTCCGAAGTCACGTCGCTGTTCTGTCCGAAAGCGATACCAACCGTGGCGGCAGTCAGCGCGGGCGCGTCG
>DASZFN010000017.1:0-2235 GCA_035939715.1 Gemmataceae bacterium
GGCACGCGCACCACCACCGAGGCGGCCGTCGCCCTGGAAGTCTCCATGACACGCTACTACGTTCTGGAGACGCGCGCCCTGCACGGACTGGTCGGTGCCTGCGAGCCCCGAACGCAGGGACGCCAGCGTTCCACGCTCAGCGAGCTGCAAGTCGTGCGCAGCGAGCGGGATCGTTTGCAGCGTGAGGTCACACGCCAGCAAGCGCTGCTGCGCGCCGCCCAGCGCACGGTAGGATTGCTGCCGCCGCCGCCCGCGCCCAAGGGGCCGGGCAAGAAGCGGCGCCGTCGCCGGCCGGTGGCCCGGGCCTTGACCGTGGCCGCGCACCTGCAAAGCGACGATAATAGCTCGGCGGCGCCGGCTGCTGTAGCCGGGACCGCCGGACTTCAGTGACATGCCATTGACAGCGACTGTATCGAGGAGTCACGGCTGGAACATCTCCGTGTTCCAGCCGTGGCCCTCTGACTTCTGACTTCTGGCTTCTGCTCTCCAACACGGAGGTGACATCATGCGTGGACGACGACCTTCAGGCCCCGCCTATGTGGAACGGGTGTCCGGCTCGGAGCAGGCCAAGCAGCGCGCCCGCGTGGTCCTGGAGACGATGACCGGCCAGTGCCGCGTCCTCGAAGCCTGTGAGCGCTTGAACGTCAGCGAGCCGCGCTTGCAGCAACTGCGTTCGACGCTGGTGACTGCTGCCGTCGCCAGTCAGGAGCCCGGCCATGCCGGTCGGCCGCGGCGCACCGTCACGCCCGAGCAGGCCGAGATCACCGCTCTCAAGCAACAAGTGGCCGACATGGAAGTCGCCTTGAAGGCCGCCGAGGCCCGAGCCGAGATCGCCCTGATCTTACCCAAAGCCGTGCAGCCGCCAGCCAGGCCTGATCAGCCTGAGCCGGAAAAAAAAACGCGCCGCCAGCCGAAGTCGCAGCGCTCGCCCATGCCGGACACGTCGGCCAGGTCGCCCCTGTCGTCCAGGCGCCGTCGGTCTGGGACGAGGAAGAACACGTGAAACGCCTGCTGGAAATGCCCGCGCTTGATCGTTCCAGGCTCACCACGTCGGCCGGTCGCGGCCCGGGCCGGCAAATGCCCCAGCGCCAGCGCGAACAGATCCTGCGCGAGCATGTCGTCAGCTTCAAAGACTGGATGGAGAATCTTGGCCTGAGTCGTGCGCAAGCCGCCGCTCTCTTGAACCTGTCGCCACGCACGCTACGTCACTGGGAATACCAGCGCCGCCAGGCCCATCGCTTCGTCCATCCCCTGGGTAGGCCGGCGCAGTGTTCCACACCCGAGCAGCGCAATCAAGTCATCGCCGTGCTTGATGAGCTCGGCCCCGCCGTCGGCGTGCCGCTGTTGCGCCAGGCCTTCCCCGGCATGGTCCGCGCCGAGCTGGAAGACATCCTCCTCCGCTACCGCCGCATCTGGCGCCTGCGCCACTACCAGCCCTTGCGCATCCTGCACTGGCATGTCCCGGGCGCCGTCTGGGCCGCCGACTTCACCGGACCGCTGCCGCTCATCGATGGCAAGTATCCCTACCTCCTGGCCGTGCGCGACCTGGCCAGCGCTCAGCAACTCCTCTGGCTCCCCGTCCGCCATCCGGACAGCCAAGAGGTCGTCCAGGCGTTGGCATCCCTGTTCGCCAGCTTCGGTGCTCCCCTGGTCCTGAAAACGGATAACGGTTCTCCCTTTTCTGCCGACGCCACCCGCGCCCTGTTACACCAGTTCATGACCCTGCTGCTCTTCTCTCCGCCCTACTGGCCTCGGTACAATGGCGCCATCGAAGCCGGCATTGGCTCTTTGAAAACTCGAACCGAAGTACACGCCTGCCGCCAGGGCCATCCTGGCTACTGGACCGGCGACGACGTCGCCGCGGCCCGCGCCGAAGCCAACGCTAGCGCCCGACCTCATGGCCCCAACGGCCCCACGCCGGACGAAGCCTGGCACGCCCAACGACCGATCACCGCCGAGCAGCGGATGCTCTTCCACGCCGCCGTGGATCGTTGCCGCTGCGACTTCCGCACTCAGCCCGACTATCATGACTGGCCCGACGTAGGACCATTGACCGATTACCAAGCACGCGCCCTGGACCGTCAAGCCATCCGTCGTGCACTCGAAGTGCACGGCATTCTTAGTTACACGAGGAGGAGAATTCCCTTACCCATTAATAAGCAAAAAGTCACATGCATTACGTAGGGCGCACATCATGCAGTTTCAGGCGGTTACAGCTGCATTCCTTCTTAAGAA
>DASZFN010000018.1:0-3083 GCA_035939715.1 Gemmataceae bacterium
ACGCCTGTCCGAGCTGGAGGGTTGCGACAATTTCGGTATCAACTTGGCCTTTACGCCGGATGGATCGTTGTTGGCCAGCAGCGGCTGGGAGCAAAAAGTGCGCTTCTGGAGCTGGCGGACCGGTCAACAACTGGTGTCTGCCCCAGGCAAATCCAACCTTCGATTCGGCCAGGACAGGCGAATGCTGTATGAGCAGGCCAATAAAGTCCAGCTCGTCGAATTCGCGGTGGGCCGGGAGTATCAATCCCTGGGTCCGGGGCCGGGCGGGAGTGATATTTCTCGTATTGGGGCCATTGATCCGGAGGGCCGGCTGCTGGCGGTCGGAACAAGAGATGGAACGGTGCATTTCTGGGACCTTAACAGGGCTGAAGAATTAGGCCAGATTAATGGTGCTTCGAGTGGGGGTGTTTACCTCGAGTTTGCCGGCCGGGACGGGCTGGTGATGACCGGCACGAGCGGCATGGTGTATTTTCCGATCCAGGAGGGGGCGGGCGCGCATGCACCAGTGAGGTTCGGGCCGCCGCAATACTGGTGCGCGGGCAAAAACGAGGTCGCGAGCAGCGCCGACGGCCAAATCGTGGCTATCAGCCGCTTCGAGGAGGGCGCGATGGTCTATTTTCGCGACTGGCGCAAACCGCCCGTTCCCTTGCGGCCACAAGCCAACGTGCGAACTGTCGGAATCAGCCCGGACGGCCGCTTCGTGGGCACCGCCACCTTCGGCGGCGACGGTGGAATCAAGGTCTGGGAGGCCGCCTCGGGGCGACTTGTCAAGGAATTTCCCGTCGGCCCCCAGGGGCGCGCGGTCTTCAGTCCCGATGGAAAATGGCTGGCGGCCAAGGGCCAGGACAAGGGATACATCTTGAAGCTCGGTAGCTGGGAGGAACAGGTCCCCGTGCAGTGGAACTGGGAAACAAGGGCGGCCTTTTCGCCGAACAGCCGCCTGCTCGCCGCACCCATGGAGGACGGCAGCATCAATTTGATCGACCCGGCGACCGGAACGGAAAAAGCCCGCCTCGAAGATCCCAGCCAGCACACCGCGAGCTGGCTCGGCTTCACTCCCGACGGCACGCGCCTCATCGTCGTCTCGCTAGCCAATCAGGCCGTGCATATCTGGGAACTGCGTCTGATCCGCGAGGAGTTGGATGCCCTGGGCCTCGACTGGCACGAGCCGCCCTATCCGCCGGCGCCTGTAACGCAGGAAGTCGAACGCCTGAAAGTAGAGATCATCGGCAACGAATTGCTCAGCGACCCGCGCAAGATGCTGGAAACCGAGCTGCAATCATACGCAGTCCGCCTCTTTACCAACCGCTGGGATGCCGAGGCGCATTTCCATTGCGGCCGCATTTCCCTTGCCCTGGGCAACGCCAAGGGCGGCTTGAGCGAACTCGACATCGCGCTGAGACTGGAGCCCGACCGCTTCAGCGCCCTGGCGCTGCGCGCGGAAGAGCACCACAAGGCCGGTCGCTGGCAACAGGCCGCCGACGATTACAAGCACCTTCTGGAAGTGCATCCAGAGGAATATTTTCGCTACGGCCACGTGCTCGGGGATTGCTACACCTACCTCATGGACTGCCGGGCCGCGCTGGACGCCTATGACAGGTGCGTGCGCGCCGGCGGCGACGATCCGGCCTTGCTCGATAGCCTGGCGTGGGCGCTGGTCAATGGCCCCAAGGAGCTGCGCGATCCCAAGCGGGCGCTTCCTTTGATCCTCGAGGCGGAACGTCGCTCTCCGGATGTGTACGAGTATCTGCACACACTCGGCGTCACCTACTACCGGCTGGGCCGCTATCAAGATGCGCTCACCACACTGGAGCGAGCCGGCAAGCTCGCGGGTTCGACGCCGCCGGTCGCCGTCGTCTCAATCGAGGCGATGTGCCACTACCAGCTCGGCGACAAGCGCCAGGCGGAACGGCTTCTGGAGCAGCTGATGGCAACGAAGGATCCGCCGGATCTGCCTGAGCACATTCTGAAGGAGCGCCAGGGATTCCGCGCCGAAGCGGAGCTGCTGATACGGCCTGAGCCGTAGTCACATTCAGAGGTCGTCCGGCCTCTTCCGTCGCGTAGCGACGGCGCGATGGTAGCCCAGCCATTCAAGGCTGGGTACTGGGCCGGAAGGATCGATGTTACGTCGCGCAGCGACGTTTGAGACTCATGCGTCGCTACGCGACGCAATTCCCATGTGATCGACAAACCGGGCGTTAAAACGCCCGGCTACCGTCGATCGTCGCTACGCGACGAGAAAAAAAGCCAGGCGATCTCTCCTCTCCGGCACTTCCTTGCAGCCGGCATAAAATCCTCTAAAAGGCTGTGAATGTTCAGCCTTTGTTCCCGTGTAAGGATATATGCACTCCGTGATGAGCGCCGACAGCCGAACCGACGAAGACCTTCTGGACGCCTCGCGCCGGGGCGACGAGAATGCCCTGGCCGTCCTGGTTGAGCGCCACCGGGAGCGGCTGGAGCGCATGGTGCGGCTGCGCATGGACCAGCGGCTCCAGGGGCGCGTCGATCCCGCCGACGTGGTCCAGGAAGCGTACCTGGCGGTACGCGGCAAGTTCCAGGAGTACGGTGCCGACCCGCGGTTGCCCTTCTTTCTGTGGCTGCGGCTGGAAGTCGGCCAGAAGCTGGTGGACTTGCATCGCTTTCACCTGGGGGCGCAAATGCGCGACGCCGGGCAGGAAGTGTCGCTGTACCGCGGCGCCCTGCCGCAGGTGAGCTCGCAGTCGCTCGCCGAGCATCTGCAAGGAAAGTTGACCTCGGCAAGCAATGCGGCCATGCGGGTGGAATTGAAGCTCCGCGTCCAGGAAGCCCTCAACAGCATGGACCGCCACGACCGCGAGGTACTGATTCTTCGGCACTTCGAGCAGTTGACCAATGCCGAGACGGCTCAGGTGCTGGGCATCAAACCGTCGGCGGCGGTTAACCGCTACGTCCGCGCCCTCCAGCGGCTCAAAGATGTGTTCCTCGGAATGCCCGGAGGCATCGAGGAGAACTGGCGTTGAGCGACAGCAATCCTTTGCATCGGAGTCTTCGTCCGTAAATGACGTTTTGGGCTGGGCACTGTTCTTGGAGATGATACCGATTCT
>DASZFN010000019.1:0-2789 GCA_035939715.1 Gemmataceae bacterium
GCAGTTTCCTCAATACGAAGCAGCCGCTCGCGGCTTTGCCGTGCAGGCCAACGGCGCCTTCTGGGAAGTGGAGCTCACCGACGGCAAGAGCATCGATCCGCTGGTGGACCTGCTGCGCGGCCGCGGGCTGAGCATCCGCCATCTCATGGAAAAACGGCAGACGCTGGAGGACCTGTTCATGGAAACCGTCGTGGCCGCCGAACCGGGCGTCGACATCCCCCGTGCCAGGCGGCTTACCGGCTGAGCGAGGTGCGCCTGTGAAATATCTGGCGATGCTGAAAGATTCGTTTCGCGAAGCGGTCGACACGAAGGTTTTCTTCGTCATGATTGCACTGTCGGCGCTGCTCGCGCTGATCGTCGCCAGCGTCGGATTCAAGCCGCGGCCGGTGGCGGAACTCCCGGATTATTACACTACCGGTCCCTTGAATCTCGATCCGTCCAAGCTGAACCCCAATGAGCTCCTCAACGGTCAGTTTCCTCCACATAGCGTGAACACTGGATATTTCCGGCAGATCAGCGCCGCGCCCGCGGAGGGTTTTCCGGACAGGCCCGACAGTCCGTTGCGCTTCGTGGTCCGCGCCCGTTATGACAATGCGAGCGAGGCGGCCAAGGTCAAGGCTTTTCCGGACGAGGCGCAGCAATTCATCAAGGAGCGCTTCGCGGCCGTGAAGGACTGGAAGATCGTGGCCGTGGACAGCGTGCGGCTGATCGAGGCGCCGCCGGAAAACCAGCTGGACTTTGAAGTCATGACGCATGCGACGCGCTCGACCTTGCGTGTCTGGCCGCATCAACCCAGCCTGTTTTTTGGCGCCGTTCCTCTGACCAGCGCAGCTCAGTTTCCACTGGGGCTGCAGATCTGGTTCATCGAGGACCGGCTCGTCAATGCCTGGGGCGGCTGGGTGGCGATCATCGTCAGCATTGTCTTGACCGCTTTTTTTATCCCCAACATGCTGCGCAAGGGCACCGTCGATCTGCTCCTGGTCAAGCCGATCCACCGCAGCACATTGCTCATTTACAAATACATCGGCGGGCTAATGTTCATTCTCCTGAACACCACCGTGGCGATTGGACTGGTCTGGCTGATCCTGAGCTTGCGCTCCGGCATTTGGACACCGGTATTTCTTTTGTCGATTCCGATGATCACCTTCTTCTTTGCAGTTCTCTATTCGGTGTCCACGCTGGCCGGCGTGCTGAGTCAAAGCCCGATCGTCTCCATTGTGATCACCGTGCTGGCCTGGGCGCTCTTCTTCGGCGTCGGCACCGCCTACGTTCTTCCGGAGGTATTTCGCCAGCAGGAGGAGATCCAGAAAGTTCCCGACGAAGAGCGGATATCGAACGGCCGCTGGGTGGACGTTGTCAAGGCTTTGCATTTCGTCTTTCCGCGCGTCAAGGATCTCGACTTTCTGACCTCACGATACCTGTTCAAGGACTTGCTGACCGCCAATCAAACGAGCATGCGCGAACCGGTCGATGCCAATTTCAGTTGGACGGAAAGTCTGGGGGTGGATCTGGGGTTCATTGCGGTGATGATCGGGCTGGCATGCTGGCGGTTTGCCACGAAAGATTACTGATGAGTGCATTCACGCTTTGCTGACTTCTGGTCCCAGGCTCCGCCTGGGAACCCACTGCCTTCGAGGCTCTGCCTCCCGAGGCGGAGCCTCTGGCACAGTGCGTTCCCAGGCAGAGCCTGGGAACGAGGTGCTAGCCCTATTCGAGCCACTATGGAGAAGGTCTACCAGCGTTGTATCATGCCCGCCTGCGGCGGCACTTCCGCCGTGGACGATACCTCGTTCGTGTGCCCGCGCTGCGCGGCGCTCGTCGATGTTGCCTATGACTGGGACCGGCTAGCCGCGCCAAAGTCGCTGCGTGAGTTTGAGGCGAAGTGGGCGAATCGGCACGAGTCGCTCAATTTCAGCGGCGTCTGGCGCTTTCGCGAGCTCCTACCGTTTGCCGATGCGGACAAGGTCATGACCATCGGCGAGGGGCAGACCCTTCTGCAAAAGGCCGACGCGGTCGCGGCCTACATCGGCGTTCAAGCGGGCCGGCTCTTTCTGCAATACGAAGGCATGAATCCGTCCGGCAGCTTCAAGGACAACGGCATGACGGCGGCGTTCACGCATGCGCGGATGGCCGGCGTCAAACGCGCTGCCTGTGCCAGCACGGGCAATACCAGCGCTTCGCTGGCCGTCTTTTGCTCGGTTACGGGTTTGATGCGCGCGATCATCTTCATCGGCAGCGGCAAGATTTCTTATGGCAAGCTTGCCCAGGCGCTCGACCACGGGGCGCTGACTATTCAAATTGCCGGCGACTTCGACGATGCCATGCAGCGCGTGCAGCAGGTCGCGCGCCGGCTGGGCATTTACCTGGTCAACAGCATCAATCCGTTCCGTCTCGAGGGTCAGAAAACGATCATGTTTCGCGTCCTCGAGGCGTTGCGCTGGGAGGTGCCCGATTGGATCGTCGTGCCGGGGGGCAACCTGGGGAACGTCAGTGCGTTTGGCAAAGCGTTCATCGAACTGTTGGAATTGGGCCTGGTGTCACGCGCGCCGCGGCTGGCCGTGATTAATGCCGCGGGGGCAGACACGTTTTACCAACTCTTTGAGCGCTCCGGCCTGCGCTGGATGCAGGGAAAACCGGACGCAGCCGTCACCGCAAGCTATTATGAAGGTCTTGAGGCCGGCAAGCTGCGCGCAGCTACCATCGCCAGCGCCATTGAAATCAACCGCCCGGTCAATCTGCCCAAGGCGCTGCGGGCCCTGGAGCATTGCGGCGGCGTGGTGCGCGAGGTG